>CABQCM010000026.1 GCA_902462665.1 uncultured Oscillospiraceae bacterium
TACAGGAGTACAGCGTGGGCTCCATGCTGTTTGTGATAACGGGGATGAAAGGCGAGCTCATAATAATCCGCCCCCAGTATCACCGGCCGCCCGGCCGCCACCGACCGCACGTTTTGCCTCCAAAGACGAGGGTAATCCTCTGCTGTCCGGCAGGATGTAAGCCGTACATCATCCCGACGCCATGCAATCATCGGTTCGAGATCAAGCAGCAAGCGGTCGTCGTTGTCGCACCGGCAGCCCCAACCAACGTCGAGGAGCAAGTCGGCGTTTTTCACCTGAAACAAATGAAGAAGCTGGGACAAAGCACTGTGCATGCAAAAAAAGAAATACCGCCGGTCGAATCGAAACTCAGCCCGTTCTACCGCCTCAATTTTCATCATGAACGCTTTGGCCGGCCGATTGTGCTGCATCACCATTTAAATAGTGATCCGCCACAAAATCAGTAAATTGGGAGATCGTGCCATACTCCTCCAAATTTAAATCCTCGTTTCGAAACTCAAAGCCAAACCGAGCTTCCACCGACAACATCACCTTCATATAATCCACCGAATCGAGATTTAGCTCTAAAATTTCCGTCTCGGCGGTCAGGTCGGTTGGATTCAACTCGGTCTCCTCGCAAAACGCCTGCAATACCTGCTCCAATATCTCTTGATTATTCATTGATTTTCATCTCCTATGTCTAGAACCAAGCAGGGCGGCCGCATCCGCCACGGCCGGTCGAATTCGCTCGGCAAAGAATTCAACATCTGCGTCGCAAAGCGCAAAGCTGGGGTACAGCCGGGACATGGGCGCGCTTAAAATCCCATATCGTCTCATGCATTCGCGCAGCGCCATATTTCCGCGCACCACCTGGCCGGTCAATTCGCTTCCCCGCGCAATGCGTCGGCTAGACTGGTGAAACGACGCGCAGACCTCCGGCCCCTGAATCACAAGGGGAAGCCCGGCCCTTTTGCAGGCATCATCCAAACAGCGATGCATTTCCCGCGTGCGCGCGCACATGGCGGGATGAAGCATATCCGCATCCCGCTCATATTCCTCCAGCGTCAAAAGAGCGGCCTGCAGCCCCAAAGCATAGCCGTTGTAGGTGCCCGCGTACACCACGCTTCCTTCCTCATACAGCCACATCAATTCATCAGAACCCATCAACACCGTCAGCGGGGTCAGCCCATTGGTCAGGCATTTGCCGCATAGGCAAAGGTCGGGTTTTACGCCGTAGAGTCGTTGCCCTCCATCGGGCGCAAGGCGCAATCCGGTGACGATTTGGTCGAAAATCAACACAGCGCCGATACGGTCGCATCGCTGCCGCAGACCGGGTAAAAAGCCCGGCGCAGGTTCGATACCGCCGCCGTTGACGCAGACCGGTTCGGTAAGAATAGCCGCCACTTCATCCGCATGACGCTCGAGGTAACCGTCGAGCGCGGCTTCGTCGTTCCAGGGCAAAATATACACCCCGTGCGCCGCAGTCTGCTCGTTGGTTTTCTCCCACATTCCGTCGGCCATGCCATGGTAGTTTTCCGCAAACCGAAGCACTACACGCCGGCCGGTGTAGCGTCGGGCCAGACGTATCGCATGCATGACCATCTCGGAGCCGCTTAGACCAAACTGCATGCGCTCAAAACCGGGAATCATTTTCTTTAATCGTTCCCCTACCGACACCCCCAGCACAGAACGATCGGAAACCAACCGGGGAATCTCTTCTTGCAGCCGCCGGGTCAGGCGAGGCGGATGATGCCCCAGCAGCACGGCCCCGAATTTCATGTGCAAATCAAGATATTCGTTTCCATCCAGATCCCATACCCGGCTGCCCTCCTCCCTTTGAAAATAAAGGGGACGGCTATAATCCCGCTGCTGACTGTACATCCCGTTGGGTACCACCGAGCGCATGGCTTGTTCTTGCTCGCGGGATGCTTTGGTGGAATACGCTTTCATAGGTCAAACCCTTTCCAGACAAATGCTGTGCCCCATGGAGGTCACGGGACAATCCTGCGTATTATAAGAGATTTGAGAAACAACGCGGCCGCTGTCAACATCCAAAATACGGATTCCCCACAAGCTGGCCAAAATGAGATAAGGGCTTCCATCCATTGGATGAAGAGTGTACGGCGTGCGGTCGTGGTCGGGATATCGGTACGGCCCGTGGGTAAAGTCGGGAACACGGCGTTTTTTGCTGAAGGAAATTTTGCGGTATAACGTCATGCTCTCGGCATCCAGCACATGCACCTGATTGGCGAATACTGTGGCGCACAGCAGGCTTTTGCCCTGGTACAGCAGAATATCATGACTGGGAATGCGATAGAAATCCTCCGCTTCATAGCTGCCGGTCCGGCGGATTCCCTGCCCGAAGTCATAGCGTCCCATGCGCCCCGCACCGAAGCAATAAGTCGACCAAAGGTTACTGTCTGCGATATAGGCGGTGTTGGCACAGCGTTTGTCAAACACAATATGGGATGGGCTTCTGTCGTCATAAACCGACTCAAGCTTTTTCGAACCCAGATCAAAGCGCAGGATGCGCGAACGCCCGATGCCGCCGCGCAATACCCGCAGCAAATGCTCGGGTGTATTTTCCTTCTCCACGGGGTGGGGCGGCACCGGCACGGTGCGAGGCATCTCGACCGCCACCATATACCGTGCGTCGGGCGACAAGGCGGTATCGTGAATGTTATCCGGGCCCATGGTCTGCCCTAAGATCTCGAACCGGCCGCCGGCAATATCGTACCGCCCAAAGGTAAGGGGAATATCGTCCTGTGCCTGGCGGCGCGAAAAGGAATCCATCAGATTCCATTTGGTATAATAAATCGCCCCATCCCGAATCTGGTTGGTCGAGCAATATACGTCCGACGGCTCTTCATAAATCACCTGGTAATCGTCCGAATGCAGATCCAGGCACAGAAAAAAGAAGCCGTTGATGGGATAAAGATACAGCTTTTCCTTCCAGCATCGGGCGACGTGAAACCGTAGCCGCGTATACAAATACTCCTCCAACGGTCCATGGAGAGGTAGCTGTGCTCCCGGGTAACGAGTGTGCACCCAGTCGACCAGATGTGCGACCAACGCGTCCATATTGATACGCCAGGTTGTGACCGTGCGCTTGGCCAAGTCAATCAGAAAGCAATATTGCTGCAAATCGTTTCCGTGCGCGGGTACAAAAATGCGGCGCGCGCACTCCGGAGGACAGTCCGCGTTTCCCTCCAACCGGTGAACCGTGCGCTGAATGGACAGCAGGTGTTCCATAGGCTATATCATCCTTTCTTTTCCACCGCGGGGCTTTGCTCACACACGCCGAGGCTTTCAATATAAATTATCAAATCTTCCAGCGTTTCATAGCGCCGGACATTGAGCTGCGCGTCCTCAAATTCCAACCCCAGGACGTCCTCCAGCCGCACCATCAGCTGAATAAAATTCATGGAGTTTACCCCGCTGTCATCAAATCGAGAAGTCGGTTCCATCTGTGGACCGAACCGCTCTCGAAAAAGACGAAGTACTGTTTGACGCGTTGTTTCCATTGTCATCACCATCCCTTTGCTCCCGCAAAGGTTCCTTTCTTTGAACTCAACCATAGACCACATGTCTTGTCCCGCTCTCAAATCGGCTTTCTCAGCCAGCGCATCACCCGCATAAGCTGCTGGTTATCCCGCATGACATCGCAGCGCCGGCATAGCAGCGATTGGCCGGATGGAACCGCACCAAAAATCTCCTTGCGCAGCTGCTGCATTTTCTCCCCGGTGAGAATCTCGTCAAAGGATTTGTTCTTAATCGAATCGAACCGCGACGTTTTGTGATAATCGTTGCAGCAAAGGTAGCAGTCCCCGTGAACGTCCACACAGATGGAGTGAAACATATGATAACAGCCAAACAAATGGTCTGCCTCGACCGATACGTTCTGCGCGTACGCGCCGGTCAAAAGGCCCAGGCGGTCGCTGGTCTGCCATTGGCTGATTTCCAGAGAGGGCCACCGGCGGTGAATGGCCTGTGCACGCCGCTGTTTCTCCTGCGGCGTGCCTTGTACCGAAAGCCGCACGGGCATCTCCCATTGAACCGCCAAGTCCAACGCCCGAAAGGTGGTTTTCCAATCCGCTCCGCCAGTCAAGCGCGTAAAAGCCTCGGGTTCCTGCGAGGGAAGATTGACGTAACAGAAGGAGAGCACGCCGCTGTCTTTGAGCAGGCGCAGACGGTCTTCGGACAGCTTTGACGCGTTGGTGTACAGACACAGCCGCAATCCATTGTTCGCAATCAGCCGGACGCGTTCGTCAAAAAAGGGATCGAGGGTGGGCTCGTTGTAGCTGTTGAGAGAAACTTCCCGCAACGAATCGCTGGCAGCCGCCTTTTGAAGAATATCGGCGAACAGCTCCATGGGCATGACGGCCGGCGGGATGGGATACTCCTTTTTGGGGCAGTATGCGCAGCGCCAGTTGCACTGCGTTCCAATCTCGATCTCCACCACGCGTACATCGTGCTCCTGCCACACCCGCTCGCTGTCCAGCAGCAGACGCTGCTGTATCAGAGGCTCCAGCCGGCTCGCGGTAAACTCCTGTACAAGCTCCTGCTCGGATGTGGGAGAAAGGCATCGCTTTAATATTGCCAAAGAGGCCACGTCTACCGTTTCGCTTCGGTTGGTCAAAAAGTTGTAAATGGTGTGCAGCCGGTATATTGGTTCCAATGTGCTCTCCGCAAGATAGGGAGAGGTCATGAGCATTCGCAACTTGCATCCTCCTTTTCCAGGTATTCGAAGCCGTAGTTCTCGTGGAACAAAGGCTGTGCCGGACGACAGAACAAAATTTGCTCCAAACAATGAATGGCGTGACCATCCAGCCGCGCAATTTCTTCGATTGCACGGCAATCTGGACGGCGCGTGGATTCCAAAAGGCCGAGCATCTGCGTCAGTTCCCCGGCCGCTGAATTCAACAGCTTCTGCGCATCCGGGAACTGGACGGACAGCAGGCGAATCAATTCCAGCGCCCCGCTCCGGGCCTCGGCCAGCCGCTCGCACATGGCGAAATTCTGGCTATCCGGGCTCTGCACACGCACATCATGGAGCCAGGCGGAATAGGCTGCCTCGCCCACCCAAAATCCGGTGTAGGAATCCTTTCGATGCGCCAGCGCGCTGCGCACAAGCGCTATTGTGTCCCATCCGTTTTGCCGCGCCGAGCGTTGTGGGCACAGCAGCAGCAATCCCTCCATGCGCTCGTACCATTCGGCGATCTCGATCGTTTGGCCCTCGGGCGATAGACATCGTATGCTTGCCGCCGCTTCGTCCATCGAAAGAAGAATGTGCCATGCTCCCCTGCCGGAGGCTGTCCAAAACAGCACCGGCTTGCCAAGAGAAAGCTGCTCGCGAATCCTCCCCTGAAAATACAAGGGATTGTATACTCCATTCCATTTCTCGACCAGTTCATGCAAATATCCTGCCTGACGGCAAACCCGGCCGAGGGCGGCGCGGCAATCGGGAATGACGCAGGTGGGGTCGTGGGGGCCGTTGAAATTTTGGGGATACATTGCCGCAAAGCAAAGCCCTCCCGCTGCCAAATCCACCGCGCGGCTGACAAAGGCGTCCCCCTCGGCCTGGCGGCGATACCAGGCAAAGCAGGGCAGAAATGAAAACACGGCTTCTGTATTGCTGCACGGCGGCGGGGGTTGTCCCAGCAAAATGGACTGCATCATTCGACCTTCCTTTCGCATTTCGACGGATTTTACCCGGCAGATTCCTTTCTCTGCCGCTGGAGCGTATTCTGCATACGCTGGCACCGGCGGCATAAAAAATCAGCCGGCGCTTCCTGCGCGCCGAAAATCCATCGCTTATATTGTTGTGCGCGGCGGGTATGCAGCAGCTCGTCGAAGTCCGCGCCGCACACACTGCCAAAGCGCGCGGTCTTGGCAAAATCCTGGTCGCACAGCAGAAGATTGCCCTGCACATCCACATACAGCCGCTGTAAAATATGACCGCAGCCAGCCAGCCGCGACCGCTCTACCCGAGTGTGGGCACAGCAGGCAATCCCATCGAGGTTTCCCGCACGGTCAAAGGTTTCCCATGGAGCGATTTGGGAACGGGACACCCCAAACCATTGGCAAATGGAGTGAAGGCGCTCGTTTTTCCCCTCCCGTTCCCCCTGTACCGACAGCCGAACGTCCAGCCCTAGAGCCTTCGCCGTACGAATCACATTGTCGCTGTGAGAAAACTGTCCCACAGTGCCGGTCATCCGGTCGAACTCCGCCTCGTCGCAGGAGGGAAAGGTGAAATAAATCTGCTCCACGACCCCCGACGCGGCCAGAACTTCCAGCCGGTTTCGGTTTAAGCCGCTGCCATTGGTAAACAAAAGCAGGCGCAGCCCCTGCCGGCGAATGCGCTCCACCCGCTGGTCAAACAGAGGGTCAAGGGTAGGCTCATTAAAATAATGCAGCGTGACACATCGAATCTTCGGCCAAGCAGCAATCCGCTGCAAAATCTGGTCAAACAGCCGCAGGGGCATTACTTCTCGCTCGCGTTTTGCGCCGCTTGAGGGGCAGTAAACGCATCGCCAGTTGCAGAAGGTCGTGGTTTCGATTTCCACCGCTCGGATGGCGCTGGCGCTCCAGAGCCGTTTGTCTCCCCATAACAATCTATGGGAAAGCAGTTGGTCCACGGTCTCTGGGGAAAACCGCTCTGCCACGTAGCCGCGAGGCTGCAAAGCGCGGCAGTCGTTCAGTATTTTTGCTTGGAAATCCGAAAGGTTCCATCGCTGTTTGGTTATTATGTCCATGGCCGACCAGCCCTCTTCGCGGCGCATCAGACGCACCTGGGGTGAGGTGATCACATCATGCATGTCCTACCCCTTTCGCGCCGTCCACCCAGTCGATTCCCCTCTCCCGGGCGGTGTCCTCATATCGCAGCAGACCTTGTCCCACCGGCCAGCGTCCGCCGAAGAAATCCTCGATTTTGTCAAGCGCTTTCGCCGCCGTGGCTCCAACCGGCACACCCGGCCGCTCAATCAGGCAGACGTTTCGCGCCACCGGACGAAAGCAAAGCTTACGCCCCCCATTGGGAGAATGCGGGATCGTCGGAACCCTGCCTCGGTAAATCGACAGGCTGGGAATTCCCAGAACACCCGCGAGCTGACAGCAAAAATGGTCGATGCCCACCACCAGGTCGGCCCGCTGAATGACTCCGGCCAGTTCTCCCGCATTCAGGCCGCTGCAATCGAGCGCATCCTCCAGCACACCGCACCGTGGGGAAAGACAAACCACCCCAAAGCCGCGTTTGCGCAGGCCGTCTGCCAAGGATCGCCGCTCCGGCTCCGGCCACTGCCGAAGGATACCGTCGTCATCGTGGATGTGCTCAAAATCCGTAAAGCAGGAAAGCTGCACCGCCACAATTCCACGGTTGGTCTGCCGCAGTTCGTCCAGACGGTCCTGCATACGCCCGGACAGCAGCCCCAACGGGGGATGGAACTCATTCCACAACGTTTCATAGGTTTCTTCCCGATCGTCCAGGCCGGACATGCCCAAAATCTCTCGAATCATATGGCAGTGACGATAGGTCGATACATAGACCGACTGCGTCCAGGAAAAATCTAGCGTCTGCCGACATTTTTCCACCCGCGCGGCCTCCTCTTGGGCCAGTTGAGCCAGGGGCCGCTTCTTGGCGTCCAAATCCGCGACGGTATGCTCTGCCCCGCTAAGGAGCTGGGAATACAGCTCATAAAACCGGCACAGCGGCGGGTAACGCAGTTCCACCGCGCATCCCTGCCGGCGGTATTGCTCGATCTGATGCGCCATCACCGGTAGGGCAGGTACCGAGGCGGTGCAGCCGTTGTCCCCCACGTCGATGCGAACCCGCGCGCCGGTATAGCGCCAGGAGGGAAACAGAAAAAAAAGATATCGTCCCTCATAACGCACGTGACTATGTACACGCATCTCGTGCGGAAGCATCGCCGCAAACAAACTGGGCGGAAGCAAAAGAGAGGTGGATTCGCCGCTGGAAAGATAGAGCAGAAATCCCCAGGTATGCTCCGGCTGGATTTGCGCAGTTTCCTGCTCGGGACACGGAATGAAATCCCCGCCGCAATACCGCCACATCCGCACACGCCCCGGATACAGCGACTGCGGAGCGATCCCGTCGAGCGAAAGCACAAGCAGATTATCTCCCGCGCGGCGGTAAACCGCCGCAAAAGCCCGGTCAAGCTCCTCTTCACGGCAAAGAGCCAGTACGGCGCTCCCCCCGCGCAGCCACTGACGCAGCAGCGCGACCGATTGCTCCGGCCGCCCCTTCAAGGACAACAAATCCATGGTTTTTGGCCTCATAACGCTTCCTTTCCCGCCGGGTATTGCCTACAGCGAATGCCCGACGCGCAATCTGCTTTATTTTCTATCCGCTGTATTGAGCTGCCGAAACAGTTCCTTGACCCGCTCCATCGAAAAGCCATGATGCATTAGCTGCAGCGCAAAGGAGAAATCCGCCTGGGCAATGCTGACCGAGCGGGTAATCTGCGTCTGCATGCGCTCCATGTGCTGTCGCGCTGCCGGCAAATCCATGGTGCTGTGACTCCACACGCCATTGTTCAGGCGAAGTCCCAGCGACCGACGGCGCTCCCAGACCGCCGTGCCTACCTCGCATTCCCATGCATGCAGACGATAAAAATCCGGCTGGATTTCCTCGATAAAACGTACCGTTTCTTCCACGGTATCGCTCGTCTCGCCCGGGAACCCGACAATAAAAAAGCCAATGGTTGCGATGCCGGCGCGCTGGTACAGCCGGTGAGTCTGCCGTAGACGTTCGGTGGTAACCTGCTTGTTCATCCCCCGCAGCAGGATGTCGCTGCCCGACTCCAGCCCCAGCAGAACGGCCATACAGCCGCTGCGCTTCATGAGCAGGGCCGTCTCTTCGTCCATCTGCTCGCACCGGCAGAAGGAATACCATGAAAACCCGCTGTTCAGCCCAATGAGCATGTGCAAAAATTCATGAAATCGGGCGCGTGGCAAATTAATGGTCTCGTCGGTAAAATGCAGGATTTTCGTGCGCCCCAGCCGCATGAGACGCTCGATGTTTTGCCGGATGACCTCCAGCGGCAAAGCCCGAAAGGGTTCGGTTCGATTTTTGACGGCGCAGAAGGAACAGGAAAAGGGACAGGAAACGGTGGTTTTCATGGAGGTAATCTCGGGGATGAGTCCGGACGATTCCTCCCACATCAGGGGAATGTCCAACGCTGTCTGCGATTGGTCACAGGCCGCAGAGGCATGGTAATCTCCCGACGGCTCCTTCCATACCAGATGGGGAATCTGTTCCAGCCGCCGCGCATTGCCTTGGGACTCCACAATGCTTCGTACCAGACGCGCGCAGTCGTCGTAAAATAGATAGTAATCCGCCTGTATCAGCGAAAGCAGACGTTCTTTTTCCCGCGGCTC
>CABQCM010000027.1 GCA_902462665.1 uncultured Oscillospiraceae bacterium
CCGCCGCTGCTCCCGGCTCAATCCAAAGCCCATGGAACGACAAGTGTGATCATTTTTGAGGATGCACAGGCACATGCGCTTCCAACTGGGAATATCTTTGGTGGTTTTAATATCGTCCGTATGGTCGGGAATCTTCCCCAGAAAAATCACCCGGGAATTTTTCATCACAGTATAGTTGGATATACCATTACGGCGGATGTTATATCCGTGCTCCTCCAGCTCCTGAATGGTTTTTTCCTCCAATCCCCCGCCCACGTTGTGCCAAAATTGCATGGAGGTCTGAAACTTTTGAATATAGTTTTGCCGCATCTGTAAGGGCAGAGTGGACAGCAAAAACCGAGTGTAGGATTCCCAGGTCTGCCCCTCGGGCAGGGTGATATTACGATATCCCATCGCCTTGGTCTTTCCATACATGGCGGTAAAATTCGCTCCTCTGACCCGTCCTATCAACTTCACCCAAATTTGGGGGTCAATAATTCGATAGAGGTTCAGGCTTTCCTTGGCATAGTCGTTAAAGGGGGAGGCTACCCGCATCTGCTCCGGCTTGAGGCCGGCCATATAATAAAGGTCGTACAGCCGGTTATAGTCGTACCCAAATTGATAATTGGCATGCCATACGTCCGCTGGTGACCAGTCATACAGCGGCGAGGCGCACCACACGTCCTTGAACAGCTTGCTGATCCAACAGGTATTCATATAGCCGTATTTTTTATTGATAATGCTGCTGTAGCGCTGCATGGATTCGTCTGCCCGGACGCCTAATAAACACACGGTTTTTTGATTTCCATGGGCAAGACGATACCAGCGGCCAAATTGTTTGGACAGCTCCTCCTGCCGCATTCGGTAATGGTAGGTGGTGATAGGATTGTTTTGCAAATTAATCACATAGGGATGCTGCGGCATGGGGCGCACCCACGCCTCCTGCTTTTCGTCATCCCATGGATACCAGTACATCTCATAGCTGCTCAAGGCGGTTCTGGTGGCCATGGGCAGACAGACCCAATATGGCTCCACCTGGTGTTCGATGCGCTGAAAGGTACGCTCGACATACTCTGTCGTCACGGTATACTGCGCCTCGAAATCCTGGTGAAACACGCCGATTCGGCGGCCGGGATAATGCTTTTCCTGAAAGTCTAAAACGAGATTCAGCAAAAGTCCGCTGTCCTTTCCACCAGAAAACGATACAAAAATATTGGGAAACTCCCGAAACAAAAAATGCAGCCGCTGCTGCAGCGCCTCATATACATTTTGCGACAAATATTCCCGTTTCAAATCTTTTCACCTGCACTATACCTCTGGAATATTTTGGTTTATCTTAGCACAAAATTTGCGTTTTTTCAACGTTTAACCAACAATAGGGTTCTTAAAAACATAGGAATTCACAAAAAAACCGGTAACAAAATAAATTTCGCGTTATTAATGCAATTACAGAATTATATTAGGCTACACCGATACAGACAAAAAATCCCCTTCCGAATCCAATCGGAGGGGGATTTTCTCTCAAACTGTTACCAAAGACCCAACGCGCATTGCAAACCAATGCTCACGCTCGCGATGGCAATCCAGCACACCAGCCCCAATAAAATGGGTTTGCCGCCTGTTTTGACAAGTTTCACCAAATCGGTATTCAGCCCGATGGCGCTCATCGCCATAACAATAAAAAATTTGCTAAGCTGTTTGAGGAACCGAAACACGGTATTCGCGTACTCCAATACCGCCGAACCAGTAAACAGAGACGTTATGAGAGTGGTCACAACCGACGCTAAGATAAAGTACAAAATAAACATAGGGAAAATGCTTTTAAAGCGGATTTTATTTGCCGAATCGGATTGGGATTTTTCCTTTTTCATTCGCACAAAAGCCAATACCAACGTAATGGGGATAATAGCAAGCGTTCTGGTCAGCTTCACAATCGTAGCGTACTCCAGCGTCTGTCCGCCGGTTTGGTGGAGCGTATCCCAAGTGGACGCCGCCGCGGTTACCGACGACGTGTCGTTGATCGCGGTACCGGCAAACAGACCAAAACCGTCGTTGGTCATTCCAAGGAAAGAACCCAAGGTTGGAAAAATCAATGCGGCGATGACGTTAAAAAGAAAAATAACCGAAATCGACTGGGCAATTTCATCGTCCTCAGCGTCAATGACCGGAGCCGTGGCCGCCACCGCCGAACCACCGCAAATCGACGATCCCACGCCGATTAAGGTCGCGATTTTCGACGGCACCTTAATCAGTTTATACATAATAAAAGCGCACAGCAACGACGTTGTGATGGTCGATACAATAATTGGCAGCGAAGCCAGCCCTACTCGCCCGACGGTCGCCAGATTGAGCCCAAAGCCGAGCAAGACGACGGCATATTGCAGTACTTTTTTGGAGGTAAAGGCAATCCCCTGTTGAAAGCGGGATTTGTCTCCCAGGCAAAGCGTCACAATCATTCCAGCTATAATTGCGATGACCGGCGCGCCGACCACCTCCAAGGCCGGAACCGCCTGAACAATCAGCCATGCCGGCACGGCGATGGCGAGACACAAAAGAATTCCTTGATAGTGCCCTCGAATTAAACTTTTCATATCCATCCCTTTTCCTGCAAATTTTTTCGCTTCATTCGCGCAAAATGAGCGGCGCCGAGAGGCTATCCCAACACCGCATTTTGTTATTATAGCTTTGTTAAAAAACAAAGTCAACATCCACTCTTCCATGCCGCCATGGTCATCCTACTCCAAAATGGAGGTAAGGAATGCCGTAAGCCGTTCCCCCAGTCGCCCGGCACAGGACAAAAAACGACGAAAAAATAAGATTCGCCCGCTAGTCAGGTAGGACTGTAGGGACAAAAAGCAAACCCGCCATAAGTCGTTGATTTTATCGAGTTGCGAGCAGCGGTGGGGAAGAATCAGCCGCAAATCCTGACAGGCGGACAAAAGATATTCATACGCGGCATACCATTGGTACTTGAGAATCATCATCAAATCCATGCATCGTCTTTCGGAGAATTCCATATCCGCCATCATTCGGCAATCGGAAAGAAAGCGCGTCATGGCTGTTACTCCCCAAGCCGTGTCGTTACTGTATCCCCCCTGCAAAAAGCGCAGGATACTGTCGTGGAATATCGTGCTGAAATCACCAGATAGTTGAGCGTGTTCACCGCCGCTCAGGGACAAATATCCCCGAAAGAACGACCGATTTGCTTCAAAATCCATTCGCTCGACGCGCGTACTGTACCCGCCGCGCAGTTTTGGTACAAAATCATCCGCATAAACCAGACAGGAGTCCGACAAGTGCAACACACGGATGCAATGATAGGCGTCGCTGCGCATCGCTCCCGATGGATCGTATGGGAGGGCATCGACGTGAGTAAACAGCAAAATCGGCTCGTGCCGAAGGATTGCCGCTGCAATACCATCGGGCGTTTTGACCGGCGCGGGATGGTAACTGCAGGAGATTCCCAGACGCTTTGCAAGCGTAGAAATTGCTTTGTCGTTGTCTTCATATTGAATCGACCGCGTGATTGGCTCTCCCTGCGCTATGATCTGATAGCGCAGGGAGAAGCCATCGGAAAGGAAAAAGAGCCGATGCTCGGCCATCGGTATGCAGAACCAATGCCGCAGGGCTGTATAAAGCGAGCGGTAAAGGCAAATTCCACTGTCCTGCAATTGGACGGAAAGATTTTTGGAAAACACGGTGATCTCCATTCCGCCGCAGCGCACAGCGCTGACGGCAATAAAATCCGGCCGCTCCGAAGCAATAGGACGCGGCCGGTTTGATATTTCGTTTTCGCCGAATAGCCTTTCTGGGTTCCCCGATTTTGCAAGGGGATGCCAAGAACCGCATCAGCGGCGCGATGCTCTCTTTTTCTTCCATAGTCGGTCCATTTGAGTATGATAAGCATCGCACGCCATAAAATGACTAGTCAGCATCGCATTGATTCGTTCGGTCTGCTCCATGTCCAGACATCGCTGCGCAAAGCGGTCGCAGTAGCCGCATGCGTCGCAGTCTTTGGTGCAAAATTCGCTGTTCTCCGCAAACGGCTTTAAAAAGCCATCCAGACGTTCGTTATTCATATAATACGGCGTTTTCCCAGACGACGGGAAGCAGTGAAGCAAATCAAACAGATTGCCATGATAGCTTCGCCGCATGTATGCGTCCACGCATTGGGAAATACTACCGTTTTGGACGGCCTGTCTCCCCTGGATTTTAAAGGAGCAAATCGAAATGGCCTCGTAATATTTCAAATCCTCCGGACGAATCCAATTCATACGCAGTAAATTTCCCGGCTGCCGCGCACGGTACTGCAGACAGCGGTTTAAATAGAAATCCTCTAATTGACCTTTTCGATAATGCGCCGCCTGATTTTGATGATAATGCTGATAAAGGCATTCCGAAAAGCACAAGGAATTGACAATAACCTCAAGCTGGCATCCAAGAGCACTCATGCTTTTGAGAACGCCAAAACTGCGATTGACACTGTTGTCCACCACGACGCGGCGAATCCCCATCTCCAAAAAGCGGCGCACCTTATTGGGCGAATCCACACCGCAAAGGGTGGATGCGCGCAGTTCCATTTTAGAATAGTATCTTTGCAGCATCTCCAGCAAAGGCGGTAAAGCCACCGTGATGCTGCGAACCCCTAATTCGTACAGCTCGTCCAAAAAACGCTTGATTCTCCGACGCCCTGCCTGGGTGAATTCCAAGTTTCCCAGGCAGGTTGGATTGAAAACATAATGGAACGAAATACCGTATTCTTTCGACCATGCGATATAATCCGCCAACCGTCTTTTGCCCACATCGGGCAGCAGATGCCGCGCGCGGCCGGAAGAGGTCAGCTTTCCCCGGGTGAGCTGTCCGTAGGTTTCACTCACTCGATCGACTCCGCGCTGGTTCAGCTCATGATAATGACAAAGCGTTTCCTTTTTAAAATCGGCTGGAACCGTGAAAAAAGCCATCAGCGAGTTCATCCCATCTTTTTATCTATGTATTTTGCCAGCTTCCATATGGTCTTATGCCGGTACAAGTCGGTCAGGGAGAGCGCGTCGCCGTACAGCTTGCAAAGCTCGGCATACGCCAGCATCACCGTGTAGGAGGTTACCCCATGGCGAAAGATGTTTTCCCTTCGGCGTATCGGTGTGCGAAGGATGCCCTCCCACACCTGCTGAATTTGAGCCGCAAACACGTGCACAGGCCGGCTGCTGTGTTTTCGCGTATTGCGGCAAGGCGTGCTGCAAGATATCGCCTGTTCCCTCGTCGGTTTGCGGTCAAAGCAACCAGGCTTTTCGAGCAAATAATAACGCTGCGGCAGCATACTGTCGGACAGCTTAGCACGCAGCAGGAAGCGAAGCTGCGCCACAACCATGGGCTTTGCAGAATACAAAAACGCTTCGATCACAGGCCGCTGTCCTTTGTCCTCAACACAAAAAACATATGCTTCGTCCATCGACGGCAGAGTCAAAAGAGCCTGCTGCACCTCGTCGAGCTCGATTCTACACCCGTTGATTTTCACTTGCCGGTCCTCTCTTGTCATATAGCGATAACTCCCATCCGTCAGGCGGACTGCAAAATCCCCTGTTTTATAAAGATGCTCTGCCGCAAGATTCGGCAGGCACAAAAAACGCCTTCGGGTTTCCTCCTCGTTACCCTCATAGCCGTGCGCAAGGCCGATTCCCGTGACATATAGCTCTCCTATCTCGCCTACGGTCACCGGTCGTTTGTTGTCATCCAGAAGATAAACCGCCGTGTTATCGATGGGCTTTCCAATGTTACTGCAATCCTCCAGCTGCAAAAGCGTTTGGGCCGTTGTGGCAATACAGTTCTCGGCCATCCCATATTCATTGGCCAAAACAGCATGGGGGCAGCATTGACGAAACCGCTGGTAAACCGTCTGGCTACATCTCTCTCCCCCTACAACGACCTGCCGCAAAGAGACGAAATCCCGCTCGCTCCCCATGGTTAACACGAGATGAAGCAACGACGGCGTCAGGCTCATTTGCGTGACGGCTTCTTTGCGCATGGTGTTCGTCAAGCCGGACATCCGCCGAAAATCATGACACAGCAAGACAGCGCCCGAAAGCAGCGCGGTAAAAAAATTGGAGTAGAATCCGTCGAACATCGGCGAGAGAATTTGAAGAATAACATCCTGACTGCAAATTTGATAGGACCGGATACGCCAATCAATATAATTTAGAATCCCTTCCTGCCGAATTCCGATTCGTTTGGGCTTTCCGCCGGACCCTGAGGTGCACACCTGATACAATATCGCCTGCGTCCCATCCGGGAATCGCTCATCCAAGGACGGAAAGGACCTCGACGGCCGCAATGCCACACTGCCGCGGTGCAGTTCCCCCTTCAAGACTGGGTAATGCCAATCCTCCCAATCGGTCAGCACCAAGGTATCGTCTTGACACAGCGAATAGAATCGCTCGGCTGTCACCGTCTCGTCGAGCAGCAAAAAGGGATACCCAAGCCAAAGGGCGGCGAGCACCCATTCGGTGAGGTAAAGGGAGGAATGCGCAGCAATTAAGATTAGACCGCCTCGATACCATGCTTCCAATTGTCTGGATAGGTCATACGACACCGCATACAAATCTTGATAGGTCATGGCTTGTACGCGGCCGTCCCGATACTCTTTGACCGCAATATGCTCCGGCTCTCTGCGAACCGTATCCTGAAACCAATGCAGGATGGAACAATACCGCATCATATAGATATCAGCCCTTCTTTCCCCACCGTTTTTTGCTCTGTTGTATGTAATACTCTCGGGCTAAACTGCACAAATCTCCCAGTGCCTTTTCGTTAGGAAGCTTTTGCAGGTACGAATCGCAATAGCGGCAACGCGTGCAATTGCCCGAGCAAACAAATCCTTTTTCAAAAAAAGGGGAGATAAATCCGTCCAGCATTCGATTATCAATCTCCGGCAGGAAAGAATGATACGAGTTGAAATTGGTTAAAAGATGAACAAAATTGCCGCAATAGCTTTGCTCAAAATACGCCTTGACTGTTTTGACAATATCGCCCTTGACGCAATCTTGCCGGCCTTGTATTTTAAAATTCGCAACGCCGCACCCCTGATAAACGGCGATATCCTCCGGCCGAATCCAGCTCATTTTTAAATAGGACGCGGGCGTTTCGTATTTCATAAGGTTGCACTTATGGAAATAATAGCTCTCTCCCGCCGTTTCTTTTCTTGTGTGGGCAGCGTGCGCCTCATGGCAGTAATGAAACATTTTATAAGGGCAAAACAAGGTGCAGTTGTTATTGGCGATGAGCTCCGTTTCCCCTTCAAACGCCTCGGCCACCTCTTGGAGCTTGGGGATATTACGCACCAAGTCGGGATCAAGCACCATACTGTCAGCCCCCAAGTTGCGATACAGCCGGGCTTTGTACGGTTGATTGATCTGGCTGACCGCCGACGCTTTGACATGAAAAGAGAAGCCCTTCTCTTTCACCAGCTCAATCAGCGAGGGCATTGCCACAATTAGGGTATCCACTCCGATGTTCTCCAGCCGCTGTAGAAACCGGCAAAGTCGGTCCGCTGTGCGCGAATGCAGCTCGCGGTTGGAAAGACAAATGGCGTTGAGCGTGTAGGCGAACTGAATGTCAACGCCATGAGACCATCGGATATATTGCGCTAGTTGCGCAAACGAAGCGCACGGAAGCAGCCGAATATCCCTGCCCGATCCGGTTGGGGCACGCTGTGTGATTTGACCATAGGTCTCGCGTACCGCCGCAGTGGGATAGTCTTGATTAAGTTGAGCGTATTCGTTTAGGGTGTTCCATGTAAAATCTGCGGGTACGCTGTAGTAGACCATGCTTCTCCTTTTTCTGATTGGGTCGTTGTCTGAAGACGCTCGAGAATATCCTGCGCCAATTTTTGGATTGTTTTAGAGTCAAAACGGCTCTTGGTATAGCAGAGCTCCAGCGTACACGCCTCGCCCAGCAGCTTAACCTCCACGCACAAATCATTGAGGGGATAATAGCGCGAACCAAGATATTCAATTTCCAGCCCATCGTCCATCGCTGAAGATATCTGGGAATCGATCGGATAATTTTGAAACGCAATCACAGCGGGAAACGACAGCCATCGCTGCTCCTCCAGCCGTTCCAAAATTTCGGGCCACGGAATCGTTTGATGCTCTCCCAAAGCAATTAAATTCCAGCCGACCGATCGAATGTAGGACAGCCTACTTTGTTCCCACAAAGCCCACGGAGGAAGACGAAGCGGCAAAACGTTGAGAAATGGCCCCACAATGGATTCCACACAAGGCCAAAAAGGCGACCGGCCGGAAAAGACAACGCCGCTTATCATATCCTCCGCACGGTAAAACCGGCATAAAGCAGATCCTATGACGGCAATCGTCAAAGCCGCTGCCGTCACCTGAAACCGATCCGCCGCCTGTTGAAGCTGCGTATAAGATACGGGAATTTTCTGTCTCCAGTATCCCTTGCTGCCAAAGGAATATCCCTCATATTCTCGGCTGGGTAAGCTTTGCCGGTACCCCTTCAAATATTGCCGAAAAAAACGCTCTGCACCTTCCAGTTCTGTCTGCCCGGCGCGCATTTGCGTAAAATGGGGCGTGGGATTGCCCAAAGAAATTGTTTGATCTTGCATTTGTCGGTAGGCCTGCAAAAAATCTCGCAGCAAAATGCTGGTACTCCAGCCGTCATAAATGATGTGATGGGTATGAAGGTATACGTCGGCGTGCCCGCTGTGCAGCCATATGATCACCATAAATATCCGCTTAGTCAACTCCACCCGGTATCTTTTGCTTCTTGCCAACCGGATGTTGTCGAAAAACGTCCGCTTGTCTTTTCCGGATACAATGGTAATATCCGGGATAGCATAGTCTACGATCTGCACCGGCTGATTGCGAGCGTTCCATTCGATCCGGGTTCTCAGCGCAGGATGCCGGGCATACACGGCGCGCCATGCCCGGCGAAGGAAATCCTCCCGTAGGCTGCCTTTTAACACAAAATGCTGAAATTCATAATTTCCATACGATTTCGGATAAAGCAAATGGTGATACAGCATGGAGCGCTGACCGGCCGACAAAGGGTATTGCGTCATGGTTTCCAACATCCCTTTCCCATCGTGTAAAATTCACTGAAACCGCCAGTTTACCTTCCGTGCCAAGCACCTGTTAACCACTGCGCAGCATCGTCCATGCAATTCCCTCATTGTAAAATAGGATCGGAGAACCGGATTGCTGCTTTGGCGGCTGCGAAAAGCATTGTATCGTAAAATGGCAGTCGGAACAATAACCGAAAAGCCGACTTTACCGCCGCTGTAGTTCTCAGCTTGAGCATCAGAGCTTCCCAGCCGGGCATGTGCTTTTTATACTTTCGATACTTAATTTTATCATTTTACAATACTCAGATTTCCA
>CABQCM010000028.1 GCA_902462665.1 uncultured Oscillospiraceae bacterium
TTTTCGCTGCCGTCGTCTTTGGGCACGCTTAAGCGGTAAACGCCCCGCCACTTTTTGTCTTCGCCCTCCTGGTTTTGGTAGTCCCGTTTGAAAAAGCCCTGGTAGGGGCCGCTTTCAATGTCAAAGCTCAAGACCACCACACTGCCCCAGTCGTAGGCCATTTCTTTGGCGTCCAGCACCCGGGCGACATATCCGCCGGCGGGCAAAAGCTCCCGTCCGGCTGCTTTTTTTACTTCGAGTCCGTGAAATTGTTTCATTCGTCTTTCTCCTTTTCTGTCTTGGTTTCTTCGAGAATATGCAGCGGGCAGCGGCTGCCCACATAGCGGCTGGGGTATTCGCAGATGTCGCCGGTCAGCGCGCAGCTTCCCGAACTGCGGCGGAAAAACCGGCATTGAAAGCAGCAGATGTCGGCGCAACCCTTGAAATCCACCGGGAAGTGCACCTCCACCACTGCCAGAGCCTTGATGTAGGCGGCAACGCCCGATTCAAAATCAGCCATTGTTCAGCTCCCAATACGCCCGAATGGCCCCGTCCACCTGCTTTAAATCGTTGTCGATCTCCCGCTCGAACAGCCCAATGGGGCTTTTGGCGGTGGTGGTTCCATCCGACTGGGTTTCAAAATAGTGGCGGGCGCCGTCGGTTTTGCAGAGCAGCACAATCGAAAACAGCCCTTCGAGGGTGAGCTGGTTGTCCAGCATTTTGCCCAGGGTTTTGGCCTTGACCCGCCCGTCCTCGGTTTGTTCGGTGTGGTGCAAAAAGTAAACGATTACATCGGGGGGCGTTTTCTGGATGATAAACTGCAAAAGGTTATAAAAGTTTAAAGCCATGCTGGTAAATTTGGCGTAGCCGCTCTCGTTTACCCGCTCAAAGCTCTCAAACGCCATCAAATACTGGCTGTCGTCAATGGCGTAGGTTTTGAGGGTGGGCTCTTTGAGGGCCTTGACAATCTTGCCGTAGGTGGCGCCCTCCACCTTGGGCAGCTTTTTGCGAAAGGGCAGAGGCTTGGAGGCCACG
Source organism: uncultured Oscillospiraceae bacterium (assembly GCA_902462665.1). Classification (GTDB taxonomy): domain Bacteria; phylum Bacillota; class Clostridia; order Oscillospirales; family Acutalibacteraceae; genus CABQCM01. The sequence goes on from CABQCM010000028.1 coordinate 1,015, forward strand.
TTGAAAATGCCGATTTCTCCGGGCTCAAAGCTGCGCAGGCTGGCCGATTTGCCGCTGCCCGACTCGCCCAAAATCAAAATGGGGATGCCCATTGTCATTCTCCTTTCTTATGGGGTGGTATTGTTTGCGGGGCGGCACTCTCTGTGCGGGTTTCGGCCGGCTGCGCGGGGGCTTTGCGGCCCGCCTGCGGCAGCGACCGATCGATTCCGCATCTGTTGCGCGTTTTTCCCGCCCGAAGGGGGGCCAGCAGCTCCCATTTTTCCTGCGTACTTCTAGGGCCGAAAAACCGTTCGGCTTTGGCGGTGTTGTAGATCTCCCCCTCCACAACCAGCTGTGTGTACTGTTCAAAATGTCCCGTTTCCCGCAGATAGGTTTTGCGCGCTTCGGCGTAATCGTCAAACTGGTAAACATAGGCCAGTCTTCCATAAAGAAAGATGCGGATTTCAAAGCGGCTCGTCATGCTCGCCCTCCACATCCTTCTTGTACCGTTTGTTCTGCCAGTTGACTTGGTCGAGTAATTTCTCCATCCGCTTACACCACAGCTGAATGCGGTACCAGGCGGGTTGGTTTTGGGGGTTATAGGGTTTGTCCATTGTTTTCCTCCTTAAGCAGCTCGCACAAAAAAGCGATATTGCACGCCGCGTGCCACAAATGGGGCAGACCGCTTTCCTGATCGGTGCTGTGCATGTCTTCGGCAAAGGCCAGTGTGTGGCGCAAAAGCGCGTCCACGTACCGCTGCGGTTCCACCTGCTTCCAGTTGGCGGGGTCGCCGTATTTCATGGTTCCATGCTCCCGCACACGGGCAATGTCGTAAACGATTTGAAACGGCACCAGCGAAAGTCGCGCCTTGCCTGCGTCCGCTTTGGCGGTTTGGTCATTATCTGTTTGGGTTATGGCGCGCAGGGCGTATAAAGCCATTCTTAATGCTTCCATGTATTCAGTCCCGCCGGGGTAATCTTGTTGTGGATTTGCGCTCAAATTATAAAAAGCTTTACAGATTTTATATTGCTCTTCAATCTCCTTTATTGTGTCTTCCCTTGTCATAGCCTTTCCTCCTTTTCATTCATCGCGGGATTCTACAAGCTTCGATCGCAGTTTTTCCCACGCAGCTTTTGTCAATGGCCTACCGCACCGAGGGCAGAATATAGCGTAGTCGTGCTCGAATCCAATGCCATTATCCCAGTCGGATGTGTAGTAGATATCAATGCCGTCTTCATCATCTTCGTAGCGGCAAAGTTGGCATCTATTTCCCCAGGCACCCATATTTTCGCTCATTTTTGTTTCCTCCTTTGGCTTTCCATAACTGCAAAAATCGTTATCTGTTTCCCACGTGTGTTGCTCACCGCAGACACAGCTATAAAACATAGCGCATTCTTCACTTCCTCTTAATTTACACTCCCAACAATAGCAAGCTCCTGCTGCGTGTACGGGGTCAATTGTTGTCTGCTCATCAACCGCTTGCTGTATTCCAACCGTAAACATCCCGTAGTCCGTTGAATTTCGCTGTTCGCTTAAAATATAATGGTTGTTTTTAATTGTTTCCATCACAGCATCCGCATCAATCAACCGCATTTTCATTCCCCCACTCCATGTATATTCTCCATAATCCCGACAATCGCCGTCTCCCATTCTGGCCTTCCGTTGTAGCAGCGGTTTACCGCTTCCACCGTGTACCCGTGGAAATACCGCCCGCCGGGGGTTAAATACAGATCTCGAAGCCTTTGCGCCACGGTGAGAATGCAATCTTTTCGGCTTTCAAACTGCTGGTAGCCGTTCTGCCCTGTCCAGCCGAAGAGGTTGTTCTTCTCCCGCGCCGCTTTGCTCTCTCCCCAGCCGCTTTCCAAGGCTGCCACAGCCGCCAGAAAAAGGGCGTTGACACCCGTTTTCTCCTCCGCTTCGAGAAAGACTCCGGCCAGCTCCTTCAGCCTCCCTTTCAGGGCGTTTTGCAAGGCTTCTTCCGACAGGCCGCAGGGGGTTAAAAGGGGCTTGTCCTGCTGCCAAGCGCAGTGGACGGCGGCAACCTGTCTCGCCCCTGCCCCAAGAAGGCCGGAATCGGCGGGGGCGGCGCACAAGAAAACACAGCTCAACAGGCAGCAGACGATTTCTTTCATTCGCATGGTTCTTCCAGGCCGTAGGAATCGCTTTCATCCAGGCTTCCATGCAGCAGCTCGTCCGCCAGATCTAAGAGCTTTCGCTGAATCCGCCGGTCGGAGCAAAAGCGGACGATGTGGTGCAGATCCACCACTACGTCGGTTACATCTGGATGCCCATTTCTTCCAACCATAGGTCAATCCTCCCCATCTTTTCGGCTAATTCCTCCATCTGTTCTTCCAGGACCTGCCGTTGCTCCATCAATCGCCGGATATGTAGATCTGTTACGCTTGGTTCACGCGGAAATATACTGCGATCTGGACAAATCATTTGACAGACCCCTCTCTTTTTGTTACAGTGTAAGTGCAATATTTTGTTTGATGCTCGCTTTGGGTTGCCGCCCGGCGGGCATTTTTCTTTTTTCGAAGCTGCTGTTTGGCTCGAAACCCATATCGCCCTTCTTCCAGCCACCAAGTAACCGCGCACATGACCCCCATCAGGATGGCAAGATAGCACAGGGCCACAAAAAAGAATTCCATTGTCTTTCTCCTTTCATCCGATCAGGTTGATAATGTCCTCATTGCTGAGTTTTAAAATCTGTTTGAGCATACGCAGCTCGGTGACGCGGATCATACCTGGGGACTTGATGTGTTTTCGCACGGTGGTTTCGTTGATGCCCATCATGCGAGCCACCACGTCGGCTTTTCTCCCTTCGTATTCCATTTTGGAACGTACAACCCGTTCAAACTGCTTTTCCGCTTTCTGCCAGGGGCTTTCTTTGAGCTTTGACATAAGGTTTTCTCCTTTCTGTTTTATTGTTCTTTCGTGGGAGAGGCGATAAAATCTTCCAACGTACAGTACAGCACGTCCGTGATCTGAAGAGCCAGCGGCAGAGTCAGCGCTCTTAAGCCCTTCTCTACCTGGCTAATCATGGCCTGGCTTACGCCGACCGTCTCTGCCAAATCTGCTTGGGATATCCCCCTGTCCTCCCGTAGGATTTTCAGGTTGGCGCCGATTAAGAAGTTCTGCTCCATCCTCTTCAACTGTGCACGCACATAGGGCGTTTCGCGTGGGTCGTTCATCTGGATTCTCCTTTCGTATTTACCAATAGCGCCGTAAAGCCCCTGCCTTTAGGTATGGGGATATAAGGCGTTTCCCTTTCTAAAAACTTTTGTGTTATAATATCTTTGGTGATTTTATGGAGTATTCCTACAAGTTTCGGATATATCCGAACGCAAAGCAGGAAAATTTAATACATCGTACATTTGGCTGCTGCCGGTTTGTATTCAACCATTTCCTCGCTGAGAAGGCGGAACAATACAAACAGACAGGACGCGTACCGACACGCTTTCAGCAAGACAAAGAATTGACTGCGCTGAAAAAGTCTCTGGAATGGCTGCGGGAAGTGGATGCAACAGCGCTTCAAGCCTCTCTACAATCACTGGACACCGCCTATCAGAATTTCTTCCGACGGGTGAAGCAGGGCGGGAAACCCGGCTATCCCAGATTCAAAAGCAAGCATGACCGCCGGAGAAGCTACAAAAGCAAATGCGTGGGTACGAATATCAAAGCGCTGGACAAGGCGGTACAGCTCCCGAAGCTCGGCCTTGTGAAGTGCCGCGTCAGCAAGGAAGTCAAAGGCCGCATCCTGTCGGCAACGGTCAGCCAGAACCCCAGCGGGAAATATTTTGTCGCCTTGTGCTGCACGGATGTCGAGATAAACCCGTTGCCCTCCACCGGGGCGGTGGCCGGTCTTGACATGGGCCTGAAAGCGTTTGCCATCACCTCCGATGGGGTAGAGTACCCGAACCACAAGTACCTTGCCAAGAGCCAGAAGAAGATTGCCAGACTCCAACGTCAGCTCTCCCGAAAAACAAAGGGGAGCAATCGCCGGGAGAAAGCGAGGATCAAGGTTGCCCGTCTCCACGAGAAGGTTGTCAACCAGCGCAACGACACGCTTCATAAGCTGTCCACCAACCTTGTCCGGGACTACGACCTGATAGCCATTGAGGACTTGGCTCCGTCCAACATGGTAAAGAACCACAAGCTGGCATGGTCTATCTCAGACTCTTCATGGGGCGAGTTCCGGCGGCAGTTGGAGTACAAGGCGGCGTGGTATGGGAAACAGGTGGTCTCGGTTGACCGTTTCTTTCCGTCCAGTCAGCTCTGTTCCGTCTGCGGCGCTCAGTGGACGGGGACAAAAGACCTCGCCGTGCGGGAGTGGATCTGCCCAGAGTGCGGCGAACACCACGACAGAGACATAAACGCCGCGAAAAACATCCTCAACGAAGGATTGCGCCTGTTGGCATAGGCAGCATATATGGTAGGGCGGGACACGCCCGAACCTATACGCTCGGGGAGACTATGTAAGACCTCTCTCGTGAAGGCTGCGGTCAGCGAACCGAGAATCCCCCGGTTTTAGCCGTGGGGAGTGTCAAATTCAGCACAATAATGAGACAATCTAAAAAGATGGACAGGCTCATTGCGGTTGCTCCTTTCTCTCATTTGTTTTTGTGTACGTTTAAATAGTTCCTCTTTCTTCCCGCTGCCCTTTGAGGCGGCTCTTTTTTTGTCGAATCGTCCCGATCAAATCAGCAACTTCACTAAGTTCTGTACCGGCTGATAAGTGATTCCTCTGAAAGTAAAATTTTCTTTGTCGAAAAAATCTTTTTCTCTCTTTTTTTCAATTAAAATGAGGAAAATTAGTGTCTTATCACTATAGTTCAGTTACAAAGGAGAAATTATAATGAAAAAAGTATCAATGGCTTTCGTTGCGTTACTGTTATGCTTTTGCTTTTTATTGGCTTCGTGCTCCGACAATGCAAAAATGAGAGAATTAGAATCAGAAAATGCAGCATTAAAAGAGCAGCTTTCTAAATCAAGCCAGACTTCTCCATCGTCCTCTTCAACTTCCTCAACCTCTTCGCCTTCTTCAACGCCTTCGTCTTCATCCACTTCCTCCGACCAAGGCGTCCAGCTTCATGACGATCAATACGTCACCATCTCCTTCTTAGGCTGTGAAAAGGGAAAATATGACGAGGAACTGGTATTTCAAATAGTGAATAAAACAAACGTAGAACTCACATTTCAGTCGGGATCAATGGCCCTTGATGGTGAAAGTTTAGGCCGTGTTTCTGGGAGCGAACCCGTAGCAGCCCAAAGCCGTGGTAAGGTTCGCTTCTCTACAGAGGAAGCATTTCCTACTTTTTCTCCTAGTACCATTTCGGGAAATATTCGTGTTATCGACTTTTCGAAGACTATTTTTGAAAACAATGAATGGTCTTATGATGTTGATTTTGTCAATGTATCCCTACAATAGCCCCCGATCTTTTACCGTCCTTCGGGGCGGTTTTCTTTTGCCCCCTGCAGCAGGCTGTATAAAATCTCGCTGCGCTCTTTGTATTTTTCAAACCTCTCCTGCATCCCCCGTTTCGGCAGGGTCATTTTGTAGTTTCCGCTGCACTGGAACAGCTCGTCCATCGCTTCTTCGTAAAGTTCTTCCAGTAATTTTTCAATGGTCATGGCTTTCTCTCCTTACTGTCCTGTTTATAGGACAATCTGTGTGTAATAATGTGGACAACCTTTCTTACAAATTAAATTCCAAGAATTTTTTTGATACTCGTTATAATTTTGGGAGTAGCTAACTTTCCCGTTAAAATCTTGTATAAGTAGCTGCTGTCAAAGAACAAACCCGTATCTGCCTTTACTTCTGCAATCAACCATTCTTGGGTCTTATTCAGGTCGATCAATCTTTTTTTAATTTCTCGGCCCAAGTTGCAAAGTTCTACCATTATGAATGAAACTTCCTCCTCTCCGTTGACAATTACGGAATCATGTAATATACTTTACCTGTAATAATCGAAAAGAAACGTGTTCACGTAATTCTGTAATTTCATATTACTACTTGTTCACGTTATTGTCAACGGGAAAGTAACGCAAACACGTTATTTTCTGTTTTAACCAAAACAAGAGGTATAATTATGGGTAATCGGATTCGCGCATAAAAAATGCCCTCCGCCAAAGCAGAGGGCAATAATGTTTAAGCCTAATATATAGTGTTTGATAAATTTAAAATACAATATGTATGTTTGCTTTTAAAAGGAGGATATTATGGGCAATAAAAACGCTATAAAACTTTTTGAAAACAAACAAATCAGAACCGCATGGGATGAAGAAAGAGAAGAATGGTATTTTTCAATCGTAGACACTGTCAGTGTATTAACAGATAGTTTGGATTACACAACAGGGAGAAAATATTGGAATAAATTAAAGCAACGCCTCAAAGAAGAGGGAAGCGAAGTGGTGACAAATTGTCACCAGTTGAAAATGCCGGCGGCAGATGGGAAAATGCGCCTAACCGATGTTGCAGACACCCAGCAACTCTTACGCATCATTCAATCAATACCATCCCCAAAAGCAGAGCCTTTCAAGCAGTGGCTTGCTATGGTAGGAAGTCAACGTTTGGACGAAACCGCAGACCCGGAACTTGCAATTCAGCGGGCATTGTATACATACAAGAAGAAAGGCTATTCAGACAAGTGGATTACTCAACGTCTAAAATCCATTGAATTTCGCAAAGAGCTCACTGACGAGTGGGACAGAGCGGGTATCAAGGACTTGGAGTATGCCATTCTTACCAATGAACTGACAAAAGCGTGGGCTGGAATGACAACAGGCGAGTATAAAGCATACAAAGGATTAAAGAAGGAAAGTCTACGGGATAATATGACAAATACCGAATTAGTCCTGAATATGCTTGCGGAGGTATCTACCACCGAAATTTCCAGAGCAACCAATCCAAAAGGTCTTGAACCTAGTAAAAAAGTGGCGCGACAAGGCGGCACTATTGCTAGAAATGCCCGTAAAGAAATAGAAGAAAAAACTGGTTCGTCAGTTATTTCTCCACATACAGCCAAAGATATTAAAGAGTTGGATAAATAATAAAAAATCCGCCCCACAATACAATAGAGGTCAATGAGATAACCTATAAAGATATCGTAGGCAAGATGCTTTAATGCAAGTAAATGTTGTCAACCGGGAAGGAGGAAACGCAAGTGGCAACCGCACGCAAGCTGCCTTCGGGCAGTTACCGGGTGCAGGTGTTTGCCGGGTATGGCAAAAATGGGAAGCGTGTATACAAATCCTTTACCGCCCCTACCAAGCAGGAGGCGGAGTTTGCCGCGGCCTATTTTTCTACCCATCGCCGCGAGGTGCGGACGGATGGGCGCAACCGCACCCTGTCCGAAGCCATCGATCAATACATACAGGTAAAAGACAACCTGCTTTCCCCCACCACGCTGGAGGGCTATCGCAAGATCCAGCGCAACCGCTTTCCCACCCTCATGCAGACCAAGCTGTGCAACATCACCAACGAGCTGCTTCAGGAAGCGGTCAACGAGGAAGTAAAAACGCCCTGTAAAAACAAAAAAGGACAGACCCTCTCCCCCAAAAGCATTCAAAACGCCTATGGATTGATAGTGTCTGTCCTGAATAAATACTACCCCGATCTGAATACCGACGTGGTGCTTCCCACCAAGCCCCCGGTCTTTAAGGAGCTGCTGGAGCCCGACGTCATTTTCAAGGTGGTAAGGGGAAGCTCCATCGAGTTGCCGGTTCTGCTGGCCATGTGGCTCAGTTTTTCGATGTCCGAGATCCGCGGCCTGACCAAATCGCAGTCGCTGGACGGCGAATACCTCACCATCCGGGAGGTGGTGGTGGATGTGGAGGGCGAAAGCGTAACCAAACAGAACGCCAAAAATCCCTACCGCAACCGGCGGCACAAAATCCCGCCCTATATCCAAAAACTGATCGAGGCCACCGATCCCACCGAAGACCGTTTGGTGCCTCTCAGCGGCAATGTGATCTACAAACGCTGGTCGCGGCTGCTGGAGCGGAATCATCTGCCCCACATGTCCTTTCACGACCTGCGGCATG
>CABQCM010000029.1 GCA_902462665.1 uncultured Oscillospiraceae bacterium
ACGACCCAGCCGTCCATACCCTGGAGCTTCGCATGACCATTGCCAGCGAACTGCCCGTCACCGGGGCAAAGCTGGCCATGGAACATCCCGAACAGGCGGTCGTCTGTCTGGGCGGCCAAACCGTGGACAGTACGCCCGACGGTTGGTATGTCGACGAGGCCATTCAAACTGTCCCCCTGCCCGCAATCCCGGCGGGCGAAACGCAGCTGAGCATCTCCCTGCCCTTTGGCATTCAGAGTGCCGTCGAATGGTGCTATCTGCTTGGCGACTTCGGCGTGGCCCTGTCGGGCGCACAGGCACGGCTGTGCCCGCCGGTGCGTTCCCTGCGCTTTGGGGATATCGTTCCGCAGGGGCTGCCCTTCTATACCGGCAGCCTGACCTACCACTGCCGTGCGGACGCCGCCGGTTCCTGCCGCCTGCGTATTCCCTCCTTCCAGGCCCCGGTGCTGCGCGCCGCGCTCGACGGCCAGGACATGGGCCGTATTGCCTTTGCTCCGTATACGCTTTCTCTTGGCACGCTAGATGATAGAAGCCACACGCTCGATATTACCGCCTTTGGCAACCGCCACAACGGGTTTGGTCCGATTCACCGTGCCGGCGGCCTCACCGGAGGCTATGGCCCGGGGGAATGGTTTACCGAAGGCCCGGCGCGCACGGACGAATACGTTCTGCGTCCCAACGGTATTTTGACGCCGCCCCTGCTGGAAGTTCTCTAAACATCGTGGCATTTCCCTATCCAAATCGAAGCAACGCCGGTTTCTTTCAAAGAAACCGGCGTTGTTTTCATACAGATCGTTTATAACACTCCGCCGAAAACCAGCGCGGCAAGCACACAGGTTGCCAGCAGCACTAGGGCGACTAAAATGATTCCCAAGTTTCGCTTTCCCTTCTCCTGCTGCGAGGGGGGAACCAGCTTGGCTTTGCGCAGCGCGCCGACGACCGGCTTATACAGCAGCAACGCGCCGGCGGTATTCAGCCCGCCCTTAATCAGGTTGAAGGGCAGGAAAATGGGCAGCAGCATTCCGGCAATGTCCTGACGGGAGACGCCCATGTACAAAGGGGTAATAAAATAGTTCCATAACAGCATTACTACCGTCATGGTTGCCAGCCCGCAGAGCAGGCCGGTCACCGCGTTTTTGAGGTTGGGGCGGTATTTATACACAGCGGACGCCACACAGGCAAAGGAACAGGTGCCAAGAACGTTCATAATCAGCCCGATCACCCCGGTGTCGCTGATGGTGACCATTTCGACCAGAGAGACCACCAGCGAGATCAGCGCCGCCGAAAGCGGGCCAAACAAAAAGCCGTCGATGACGATGATAATGTCTTTTGGGTCATACTTGAGAAAGGGGACGGGCGCGATGGGCAGTCTGCCAATCCACACGACGACAAAAGCGACCGCCGCCATCATGGCAAGAGTGACAATTTTGCGTAGGTTGACCTTCATGAAAATTCCTCCAAAACATAAAATAACACCTGAAAGAACGGATATGTCCCCCAGGTGTTACAACTTCAATCCGGTCAAAACGCCTTTGGGCGCACTGCCCCGGCGTTCTGGCATCTTCTTCCGTCCAGACTTTTACTGTTGGTTTTGGAGTTGCACCAAATCTGCGCGCTGCGCTCGCGGACTATACCGCCAATCGGGAATTTCACCCTGCCCTGAAGACACTTCGTTATTTCATTGTCAAACACATTGTACTCCTCTTTAAAAAGTTTGTCAAGCACCGTCGGCGAATTTTGGAATGCGCGATTTCGCACAGGAGGCCGCGTGGACAAGCCCGCTGATTTGTGATACAATATTTTAATACAAATAAAACCGGCTGGTTCAGCCGGGGAAAGGCGGAAACCATGACGCGTACCTCTCTTTCCCGAACGCTGTGGGAATATGTCAAGCACCGGCGGGGATTCCTGTTTTTGCTCGCACTGTTCGCCTTGTTGTTTGCGCTTTCTTTTTATCTGTACGGTCTGCCGTCCGAGCCGGTGGAGTACGGGGTGATGCTGTGCTTTTTTACCGGCGGGGTTGTGCTGGTGGTGGATGTCGTCCGCTATGTGCTTCGCCACCGCCGTATGGAGGCGCTGCGCGATGCGATTACCCTGAGCATCGAAGAGCTTCCCTCCCCCCGCAACCTGGTTGAGCAGGATTATACTGAGCTGGTGAACGCGCTGTACGAGGACAAGACCAAAACCGTATCGTACTACGACAACCTACACAGCGATATGACCGATTATTACTCCCTGTGGGCGCATCAAATTAAAACGCCCATTGCCGCCATGCATCTGCTGCTGGACACGACAGACGTCCCCCATGCAGCCGAGCTTTCGGGCGAGCTGTTTAAAATTGAACAATACGTCGAGATGGTGCTGTCTTATCTGCGGCTGGACGCGAATTCGAGCGATTTGTGTCTTCGGCTCTATCAATTGGACGATATCGTCCGGCAGGGAGTGCGCAAATACGCCTCCCAGTTCATTCGCAAAAAAATCCGGCTGGAATATCAGGCGATGGATTGTTTCGTGCTGACGGACGAAAAATGGCTGCTGTTCGCGATGGAGCAGGTGCTCTCCAACGCCTTGAAATACACTCCCGCCGGCGGGCAGGTCACCATCTCGCTCGAGCCAAATTCAAAAGTTTTGCGGATTGCCGACAATGGCATCGGCATTGCTCCCGAGGATTTGCCCAGGGTCTGTGAAAAGGGATTTACCGGCTACAACGGCCGCACCGATAAGAAATCGACGGGCATCGGGCTCTACCTGTGCAAGCGAATTCTTACTATGCTGTCGCACACCATCACCGTGGAATCCCAGGCAGGGCAGGGTACGGTGGTGCGCATCGGCCTGGAGACGGTCGATTTTTCGGCGGAATAAAGCGAACGCGTTCCCCGGTGAGGCGGATTGAAAAAACACGTGGAAGGATGCCCGCTGTCTTACAAAAACGAAAGATTGTAAGGCGTTTTGTAAGCTGGATCGATGGCGCACACCAGGGGCGCCTTGCTATACTGGAGGCAGAACTTCAAGGAGGAATACAGTATGGCATTGCTACAGGTCAACAACCTCAAAAAAGTCTACACCACCCGCTTCGGCGGCAATCAGGTGCGGGCGCTGTCCAACGTTTCGTTCTCGGTCGAGCCGGGAGAGTACGTAGCCATCATGGGCGAGTCGGGTTCGGGCAAAACCACCCTGCTCAATATTCTTGCCGCCCTCGACAAGCCGACGAGCGGGGAGGTGCTGCTCAATGGAAAAAGCATCGTTTCCATTCGCGAGAAGGAGATTTCTTCCTTCCGTCGGCAAAACCTCGGCTTTGTGTTTCAGGATTTCAATTTGCTGGACACCTTTACGCTGCAGGACAATATTTTTCTTCCTCTCGTGCTGTCGGGAAAGTCCTACCTCGAAATGGGGGAGCGGCTGCGCCCCATCGCCCATAAGCTGGGCATTCAGGATATTTTACAGAAGTATCCGTATGAAGTTTCGGGAGGTCAGAAGCAGCGCGCCGCCGTGGCGCGCGCCCTCATCACCGGCCCGCAGCTCATTTTGGCCGACGAGCCTACCGGCGCGCTCGATTCCCGCGCGACCGACTCGCTGCTTCGGCTGTTTGGCGAAATTAACGCCGAGGGTCAGACCATTGTCATGGTCACCCACAGCGTGAAAGCGGCAAGCTGTGCCAAACGGGTGCTCTTTATCAAAGACGGTGAGGTGTTCCACCAGATTTACCGAGCCAACCAGTCGGCGGAAGAGCTGTTTGTCAAGATTTCCGACGCCCTCACCACCATCGCGACGGGAGGTGAGCGGAACAGCTAGCCGTTTTTTCGCCGTCGGAGGAGGGCTGTGCCGGGCAAAGGGCCGCATACTTGGGGTGCATCTGACCTGGCGCATCGGCCTCGTTTTGTCCGACGGATCTCGGCTGGTGGTTCCAAACGCCATGAAAACTTTATTTTATCCCGGATTGGCCGCGTCCAACATTCGCAAAAACGCGCGGACCTACCTTCCCTATACCCTGACCTGCATCGGCACCATTGCGATGTTTCTGATTATGGAGACGCTGCGCCGCAGCAAAAGCGTGGCGCAAAGCTTCGGCGGGCCATATCTGACGGTAGTGCTTTTCTATGGTTCCATTGTGCTGGGTGTGTTTTCCTTTATTTTTCTTTTCTACACCCATTCCTTTTTAATTAAACGGCGCAAAAAAGAATTTGGACTTTACAACATTCTCGGCATGGAAAAACAGCATATTTCCCGTATCATGCTGTTCGAGACCATCTATATCGCGCTTATCAGCCTTGCGCTGGGCGTGGTGGTAGGGGCCGTGCTGTCTAAGCTGGTCTTTTTGCTGCTACGGCGGATGCTGAATTTTGCCGTCGCGCTTACCTATGAATTTTCCCTGCCGGCGCTGCTGGTGACGCTGGTCTTGTTTGGGGCGATCTTTCTGCTCTCCTGGCTCAATACCCTGCGCCAAATCCATCTTGCCAACCCGATTGAGCTCATCAGCAGCGGGCATGCGGGGGAAAAGGAGCCGAAAACCAAGTGGATTATGACCATTCTGGGTCTGGCCTGCCTGTCGGTAGCCTATTATATCTCGCTGACCACCTCCTCCCCGCTCGATGCAATCTTCCTCTTTTTCATTGCGGTATTGCTGGTGATCGCGGGAACCTACCTGCTCTTTACGGCCGGAAGCATCGCTTTGCTCAAGCTGCTGCGCAAGAACAAACGGTATTACTACAAAACCAGACATTTTACCGCCGTATCCGGCATGATTTATCGTATGAAGCAAAACGCCGTGGGACTGTCGAATATCTGTATTCTGTGTACCGCCGTGCTGGTGTTGTTTTCGACCACCGTCTCCCTTTACGCCGGCATGGACGATTTGATTCGTAATCGTTATCCCCGCAATATCATTGTGGATATGGACAACATGGAGGCCGGGCAGGTAAAGGAGATCGACCGACTGGTGGAGGATACCTGCGCCGGGTACGGCGTGAAACCAAAGTCGGTGCTGAAAAATCGCTCGATGGTTCTCACCGTGCTGCAACAGGGCTCGAGCTTTACGGGCAAGCCGGGAGAAAACGTCTATAGCGCCTCGGCCTATGGCAATGTGTTTTTTATCCCTGTCGGTGATTACAACGATATGACCGGGAAGTCGGTTTCTCTCGCCCCCGGCGAGGTACTGCTATGCACCATACACGGCAGCGTTCCCGGGGATACCATGACCTTTGGCAGCCGGGAATTTACCATTCGGCAGCGCATTGACGACCTCGACATCGCCCTGAGTCAGCTCGCCATGATCGTCAACACCTACTATGTCATCGCCCCGGATGTGAAAACCATTCAGGACATTTATCTGGAATTTGCCGAAGGCCCGGCTCCCGAGCTGGATTATTACTATGGCTTTGATGTCGAGGCGGACGACGCCACGCAAATCGCCTTGAGCGGCGCTTTGAGAAAATCGGTCAAGGAGACCGGCTGGAAGGGGTACGCCGAGGGCGCGGCCGAATCAAGAGATTCTTTTTACACCATTTACGGCAGTCTACTCTTTATTGGCGTTTTCATTGGCCTGCTCTTTATCATGGCGACCGTGCTGATTATTTACTACAAGCAGATTTCCGAAGGGTACGACGACCGGGAACGCTTTGGCATCATGCAGAAGGTGGGCATGAGCCGGGAGGAGGTCAAGCAGTCCATTCACAGCCAGGTGTTGACCGTCTTTTTCCTGCCGTTAATTGTGGCGGCCGTGCATGTGACTTTTGCCTTCCCCATCATTGCCAAAATTATGGCCCTGCTGAATCTGACCAACACCATCGTTTTTATCTGGGGCTGTATTATCACCTTTTTGATTTTTGCCATACTCTACGCCGTGGTTTACGCTCTGACGGCGCGCGTCTACTACCGCATTGTCAGTGAAAAAGCACAGTAGACTTCTCCATGCGCACAGCCCTTGCGGCTTTGCCCCAAGACAATGCGAGCGGCCTCGCTCCAAGCCGCCCGCATTGCCGTCGGGTTATATTGGCTGCGTACCATCGCTTGACAAGGGGACACACGGCTTATCGGTGTGAGCAAGAGCACGGACAGCGTTGTCCTCGTTATCGGGAGGCAGCCCGGCTGCCTCGTCAGACCCTCTTTTTTACGACTGAGAAATTTAGAAGGAACCTGGCTTGCGGATCAAAAAGATGGCTGGCAATGCCGCAGGCTGCGGGCTGTCGCCTGGCCAATGCCGAGAACGTCGCGAGCCGCCCCTTTCGACCACCAGCAGGCGTGTGTACCGTTTTCAAGGACCCTTGAAAACGGCGGCATGACCGCAACGTGTGAGTATATTACCGCTGGTTTTCCGCAAACTAATATAGACGAAACAATCCGAGTACAATGCACCGCAGACCGCAGCTTTGGCCGCTATCCGCGTTGCCGTTCCTATTCTGGCGACTTGCTGGCTGCCAAAGCTGTACGGCCTGCAGAAAAAGATTTTTCGCGCCGGGCATTGGAGCGCCGGGAAGGCACACGATGTAGCCAGACACCGCATGACGAAGCCGCGTAACACTCCTGGCGCTTCTAGGTTTTCGTGTAAAACACGTTGTACTCTGATTGTTTCGTCTAGCCGAAGGGCAAAACACGTTGTGAATATAGGGGATGAAATCCATGTTTGACCAATGGAAACGAAAGCGCGCGGAGCGGGCGGAGGGAGGCCGTCTTCCCATCATTCGTCCAGGGCTGATTACCAATGCCAAGGAAGACCTTAAAAGCGCCACCGATATTAACGGAAGCTACACCGGGGTTCCTTTGGACGGCGGTCGCCCCGTGCAGGACGCAGACGACCTGTAATTTTTTCAAAATGCGTTCGGGGCCGGCGGTGCGTACTGCCGGCCCCGAACAGCTTTGGGCAGAAGAATGCAATCACCGGCAGCAGTCGGTGGTGCGCGCCCGCGACTACAACGCCGGGTTGACTTCCCCCCTGCGCTTGTGGTAGGCTATAGACAATCGCGCTGGACTTTGCATGCTGCATGCACAAGGCGTTCGTTTGCCGCATGAGATCGTTTTTTGGCGGTCTTACTGTGAAAGGTGGGATTTTAACATGAAACAATCTTTTATTCTGTTTGATCTTGACGGCACCCTCACCGACTCGGGGGAAGGAATTATGAATTCCGCAGCCTACGCCCTGAGTCGGCTGGGCATGACGGAAGACACCCCCGCCAGGCTCCGGCGGTTTGTCGGTCCTCCTCTCAAGCATTCTTTTATGGAGTTTTACGGCATGGAGGATGCCAAGGCCGAGCAGGCCATTGCACTGTACCGGGAATATTATACCGAGCGGGGCATTCGGGAGAACCGAGTGTACGACGGCGTGGAAGCGATGCTCGGACGTTGTGTGCGTTCGGGCAAGACGCTTGCCCTTGCCACCTCGAAGCCGACCGTGTTTGCTCAAAAAATCTTAGATGACTTTGGGCTGTCGCAGTATTTTGCCGTTGTCTGCGGCAGCAACCTGGACGGCACCCGCGTGATCAAAGCGGAAATTATCGCGCAAGTACTCTTGGACGCCAAGGTGAAAGCTAGTGGCGCCGTCATGGTGGGGGACCGCAAGCACGACGTCATCGGTGCGAAAGAGTGCGGCGTTTTTTCCGTGGGCGTAACCTATGGTTATGGCAGCCGGGAGGAACTTTTGGAATATGGCGCGGACGCGATTGCCGACCGGCCGGAGGAACTGGCCGAGCTGCTGTGCTCTTAAAGACCGCAGCGAGGATGCATTTGTTTCGGAAAGGGAAAGTAATATGTCCTATCGTATCTTTATCGTAGAGGATGATCCGGTGATTGCTTCGGCCATCCAACGGCACATCAACTCCTGGGGATGGGAGGCGCGCTGTGCGGCGGACTTTCAGAATGTGCTGCACGAATTTGCCGCCTTTGACCCGCAGCTTGTCATATTGGATATCATTTTGCCCTTTTATAACGGGTACCACTGGTGCAGTGAAATCCGCAAAGTATCCAAGGTGCCGGTTCTCTTTCTGTCCTCGGCGGCGGACAATATGAACATTGTCATGGCGGTCAATATGGGCGGAGACGATTTTATCGCCAAACCCTTTGATCTGGACGTGCTCACAGCAAAGGTACAGGCCATGCTGCGCCGGGCCTATGATTTCGGGGGACAGATGGAACTGGTGGAGCACCGCGGCGCAATTCTCAATACCGCCGACGCTTCGCTGACCTACGCGGGTCACCGCATGGAGCTGACCAAAAACGAATATAAAATATTGCAAACCTTATTGTCCAACAAGGGCAGAACGGTCAGACGGGAGACGCTGATGACCCGGCTGTGGGAAACCGACTGCTATGTGGATGAAAATACCCTGAGCGTCAACATAACCCGCCTGCGCCGCAAGCTGGACGGGGCTGGTTTGCACGACTTTATCCTTACCAAAAAAGGCGTGGGTTATTTAATTGAATCTTGATAAAGCGAATTGTTCCGCTAATATGTTCGGAATGTAAGCCGGTGGGAAAGGAACGTGATTATGGACGCAGTGCTTTGGGCGGCCGGAGGAACCGGCTTTACCTTTTTGATGACCATGCTGGGAGCGTCGCTGGTCTTTTTGTTTCACAAGAAAACCGGCGCGGGCGTGGAGCGGGCGTTTTTGGGCTTTGCGGCGGGGGTGATGATCGCGGCTTCGGTCTGGTCGCTTTTGGTTCCCGCCATCGAGGAGGCTGAGAGCGCGGGATGGATCGGATGGATTCCGGCCGCGGGAGGCTTTGCGTTGGGCGTGGGATTTCTGCTGCTGATGGACAGCCTGCTTCCCCACCTGCATCTGGGCGCCACCGAGCCCGAAGGGGTTTCCTCCTCCTGGAAACGAACCACCCTGCTGGTCTTTGCCGTGACGCTGCATAACATCCCCGAGGGAATGGCGGTGGGGCTGTCTTTCGCGTTGGCGTCACAGCATGGGGGCGACGCGGCGCTGTATGCCGGGGCAATGGCGCTGGCAGTGGGGATCGGCATTCAAAATTTCCCCGAGGGCGCGGCCATTTCTCTTCCACTCAGGCAAGAAGGGCTGCCGTCTTGGCGCTGCTTCCTCTATGGC
>CABQCM010000030.1 GCA_902462665.1 uncultured Oscillospiraceae bacterium
CACAAAAAACATGGCAAGAAAAACCAAGACCATGGACGGTAACTCGGCCGCCGCATACGTATCGTATGCCTTTACCGACGTTGCCGCAATCTATCCCATTACCCCTTCGTCCAACATGGCCGAAGAAACCGACCGCATGGCCGCGATGGGGGAAACCAACCTGTTCGGCCAGCCGGTACGGGTGACCGAGATGCAGTCGGAGGCGGGCGCCGCCGGCGCGGTGCACGGCTCTCTGGCCGCCGGCGCGCTGACCACCACCTACACCGCGTCGCAGGGCCTGCTGCTCATGATCCCGAACATGTACAAAATCGCGGGCGAGCTGCTGCCGGGTGTCATTAACGTTTCGGCTCGTGCGATCGCCAGCCACGCACTGTCCATCTTCGGCGACCATTCGGACATCTATGCCTGCCGTCAGACCGGCTTTGCCATGCTCTGCTCCAACTCCCCGCAGGAGGTTATGGATCTGGGCGCGGTGGCGCATCTGTCCACCATCAAGGGCCGGGTTCCCTTCGTTCACTTCTTCGATGGCTTCCGCACCTCCCACGAGATTCAGAAGATTGAAAAGTGGGATTATAAGGATCTGGGCGACATGCTCGATTGGGATGCGGTCAACGCGTTCCGCCGCCGTTCGCTCAACCCCGAGCATCCGGCGCAGCGCGGTACGGCGCAGAATCCCGACATCTTCTTCCAGAATCGTGAGGCTTCCAACCAATATTACGACGCCATCATTGACGTGACCGAGGATTATATGAATCAGGTCAACGCCAAGCTGGGCACCAAATATAAGCTGTTTAACTACTACGGCCCGCGCGATGCCAAAAAGGTCATCATCGCTATGGGTTCGGTCTGCGAAACCATTGAGGAGACGGTCGATTACCTCAACGCCCAGGGCGAAAAGGTCGGTCTGGTGAAGGTTCACCTCTACCGTCCCTTCTCGGCCAAGCACCTGCTGGCCGCGCTGCCTAAGACGACCGAGTGCATCAGCGTGCTCGACCGCACCAAGGAGCCCGGCTCCCTCGGCGAGCCTCTCTACCTCGACGTGGTCGCCGCTCTGCGCGACTCAGCCTTTGCGACTACCCCGGTTTACACCGGCCGCTACGGCCTCGGCTCGAAGGACACCACCCCCGCGCAGATCATCGCCGTCTACCGCAATGCCGAGAAGCAGGCCAAGAAGCGCTTCACCATCGGCATTGAGGACGATGTGACCAACCTCTCCCTGCCGATCGCCGAGAACCCCGACACCGCTCCGAAGGGCACCACCTCCTGCATGTTCTGGGGCCGCGGCTCCGACGGCACCGTCGGCGCCAACAAGAACTCGATCAAGATCATCGGCGACAACACCGATATGTTCGCTCAGGGCTATTTCTCCTATGACTCCAAAAAGTCGGGCGGTATCACGGTTTCCCACCTGCGCTTCGGTAAGAAGCCCATTAAGGGCACCTACCTCATCAACAAGGCCGACTTTGTGGCCTGCCACAACTCCTCCTATGTGGATAAATACGACATGGTCGAGGATCTCAAGCCGGGCGGAACTTTCCTGCTCAACTGCTCGTGGGATGCCGACGAGCTGGAAGCCCATCTGCCCGCGAAGATGAAGAAATTCATCGCTAAGAACGACATTAAATTCTACACCATCGACGCGACCCATATTGCCAAGGAGCTCGGCCTGGGCGGGCGCACCAACACCATCCTGCAGGCCGCTTTCTTCCGTCTGTCCAAAATCATCCCGGCCGACAAGGCGGTCGAGCTGATGAAGGAAGCCGCCACCCGTTCCTATGGTAAGAAGGGTGAGAAGATCGTTGCGATGAACCACGCCGCAATCGACCGCGGCATCGACGGCTTCAAGAAGGTCAAGGTTCCCAAGGAGTGGGCCAAGGCAGAGGATACCGTTTGCTGCTGCGGTGGTACGGAGGATAACTCCAAGCTTGGCCAGTATGCCAAGAACATTCTCGAGCCGGTCAACGCCCAGCGCGGCGACGCTCTGCCGGTGTCCACCTTTGTGGATATGGCCGACGGCGAGGTGCCCCTCGGGTCCTCGGCGCTGGAGAAGCGTGGCATCGCGGTTGACGTTCCCGAGTGGAAGCCGGAGAACTGCATCCAGTGTAACTTCTGCTCCTATGTCTGTCCGCACGCGGTCATCCGCCCGGTTGCTATGACCGAGGAGGAGGCAAAGAACGCCCCCGCTTCGATGAAGTTTAAGGATATGACCGGCGTGCCCGGCATGAAGTTTGCCATGACCGTTTCGGTTCTCGACTGCACCGGCTGCGGCTCC
The DNA here is from genome assembly GCA_902462665.1 of uncultured Oscillospiraceae bacterium. GTDB lineage: Bacteria > Bacillota > Clostridia > Oscillospirales > Acutalibacteraceae > CABQCM01. The sequence continues at coordinate 2,273 of CABQCM010000030.1, forward strand.
TGCGCTAACGTCTGTCCTGGCATGAAGGGTGAAAAGGCGCTGGTCATGCAGTCTCTCGACAGCCAGCTTGCGCAGGAAGATGGCTATTACTACGGCCAGAAGCTGCCCAAGAAGGCCGAGGTTGCCGAGAAGTTCAAGGAGACCACCGTCAAGGGCAGCCAGTTCAAGCAGCCCCTGCTTGAGTTCTCGGGCGCCTGCGCCGGCTGCGGCGAAACTCCGTATGCCAAGCTGGCTACCCAGCTCTTCGGCGACCGGATGTACATCGCCAATGCCACCGGCTGCTCCTCCATCTGGGGCGGTTCCTCTCCATCGACTCCGTACACCACCAACGAAAAGGGTCACGGACCTGCCTGGCAGAACTCCCTGTTTGAGGACAACGCCGAGTTCGGTCTGGGCATGTTCCTGGCCAACAAGGCCATTCGTGAGCGCCTGAAGGGCTATGCCGAGACGCTGTGCGGCAGCGACAAGGCTTCCGATTCCCTCAAGGCCGCCGCCAAGGGCTGGATTGACACCATGGACGACGGCGTGGCCAACGCGGCCGCTGCCGAAGCCTTCAAGGCAGAGCTGGATAAGGTCGACTGCTGCGACACCGTGCGCATGCTCAAAGAGGATTCCGACTATCTCGCCAAGAAGTCCTTCTGGATTCTCGGCGGCGACGGCTGGGCCTACGACATCGGCTTCGGCGGCCTCGATCACGTGCTCGCCCAGGGCGAGGACGTCAATATCCTTGTCTTTGACACCGAGGTATACTCCAACACCGGCGGGCAGTCCTCCAAGGCTACCCCGACCGGCGCGGTCGCTCAGTTCGCCGCAGCTGGTAAGTCGGTGAAGAAGAAAGACCTGGCTGCCATCGCCATGAGCTACGGCTACGTCTATGTGGCTCAGGTGGCTATGGGCGCCGACTACAACCAGTGCATCAAGGCCTTCCAGGAGGCTGAGAGCTATCATGGCCCCTCCATCATCATCGCCTACGCGCCCTGCATCAATCACGGCATCAAGGGCGGTATGGGGGTCAGCCAGACCGAGGAAAAAGCGGCGGTACAGGCCGGTTACTGGCATAACTTCCGCTTTGACCCGCGCAGCGAGAAGCCCTTCGTGCTCGATTCCAAGGAGCCGTCGGCCGACTACCGCGCCTTCATTGAGAACGAGGTTCGTTACTCCTCCCTCAAGCGCGCCTTCCCGGATCGCGCCGAGGATCTCTTCGCCAAGGCCGAGGCCTACGCTAAGGATAAGTACGAGCACCTGACCAAGCTGGGCGCGCTGTACAATAAGGACTAATTGCCCGCCGCAAAGCGGTCATACAAGGCATTCCTCCGGCGGGCGCAATGCCGTCCGCCGGGGTTTCATCCGGCTGGGGGAGCGGTTTTGTCTGGACTCATGTTCCAGCGCACGGCACGTCCCACCGGCAGGACAATAGAAAAATAGGAGGCATTTACTATGGTAAAAGTAGCAATCAACGGTTTCGGCCGCATTGGCCGTCTCGCATTCCGTCAGATGTTCGGCGCGGAGGGGTATGAGATCGTTGCCATCAACGATTTGACCGACGCGAAAATGCTCGCTCACCTGCTCAAGTACGATTCCTCGCAGGGCCGCTATGCCAAGGGCGACACCGTCGTGGCGAAGGACAATTCCATCATCGTGGACGGTAAGGAAATCACCATCTACGCGCAGAAGAACCCCGAGGATCTGCCCTGGGGCGAGCTGGGCGTCGACGTTGTCCTCGAGTGCACCGGCTTCTTCGCTTCCAAGGAGAAGGCTTCGGCCCACATTAAGGCTGGTGCGAAGAAGGTTGTTATTTCGGCTCCCGCCGGCAACGACCTGCCCACCGTCGTTTACAGCGTAAACGAAAATGTCCTGACCAAGGACGATACCGTTATTTCGGCCGCTTCCTGCACCACCAACTGCCTGGCTCCCATGGCTGCGACTCTGAATAAGTACGCTCCCATCGTCAGCGGCATCATGACCACCGTTCACGCCTACACCGGCGACCAGATGGTTCTCGACGGCCCGCACCGCAAGGGCGACCTGCGCCGTGCCCGCGCTGCCGCCGCCAACATCGTTCCCAACTCGACCGGCGCCGCCAAGGCCATCGGCCTGGTTATCCCCGAGCTCAACGGCAAGCTGATCGGCTCGGCCCAGCGCGTCCCCGTGACCACCGGCTCCACCACCATCCTGGTGGCCGTGGTGAAGGGCAAGGACGTCACCGTCGACGGCATCAACGCCGCGATGAAGGCCGCTTCCAGCGCTTCCTTCGGTTATACCGAGGAGCCCCTGGTTTCCTCCGACATTGTCGGCATCACCTATGGTTCGCTGTTTGACGCAACCCAGACCATGGTGACCAAGATTGACGACGACACCTATCAGGTGCAGGTCGTTTCCTGGTACGACAATGAGAACTCCTACACCAGCCAGATGGTTCGCACCATCAAATACTTCGCCGAGCTTGGCTAAGTAAAAACAGCAAAACCACCCGTATCCATTGGATGCGGGTGGTTTTTTGTATTCCCAAACCGGAATTCATAGACAATGTGGAATATGGATCATTATATTAGAAAAAGTATAAAAGCGGTTGAAATTTCCAAATAATTTGCGTATAATGTGATTGTAGAAAATATTTTGAGGAGCCACACATGACGAAAAAAAGCGTTCGTATCTTAAAAAAGGTTTTGCTTGGGCTGCTTTGTTTTGCGGTCCTCCTTCTGACATCCAACGCAGTGGTCAACCGCATGACGTTCAATCCGTATCGAGACCGGGAAGATACGTATGTTTTTCATGTTTTAACACAGCTGCTGTCACCGTCGGCTTCTTGTAGCTGGTTGGATCAGAACAATCCGCATCGCTTTACTTGGTTCGGCGCCTATACTCAGAAGCTGATATTGGATCAATTCCCCGAACACAGTACGGGAGAAAGAACAACAGGCACTTTGGCATATCAAAGAGGGAAGCTGTCTTTCACCGATTATGACGACCGGCTGGGATTCGGGAGCCTCACCTACCGTCAGGATGTTTTTATGCAGGGGGCTTTTCAGAAAATTCAGGATGAGGATATCGACGCGCAAAAGCAGTACGAGGCTTGGTTTCGATTGGAGCAGCCGATGAACAGCGCCGAGTTTTCGGAGCATTATGGTTGGCTCTTAGACAATGAGAAGACGAGGCCGAACGGCAGCGGCTTGCTTTGGCTGGCGGTCAAAACAAGCCCGGATGCATCCGATTTATGCTTGGGTAGTATGGGCAATCTCTCCGTTCATTATTTAAATAATCCTGTTTTCGGCACTCTGGATTATGATCATATGGATCTTATCGGGCGCGAAGAGGTGTTTCGTCAGGCCTTACAGTATCTGATTGACCGCCCGGGGGTAACGCAGGCATATCAGAAGAGCGGCTTGTACCCAGGCGGTGAGAATCTGGATTTCGAGCAAAGATTATCTTATATCGAACATCATGGAATACAGTATCTGGGGATGGTCGGCTATCTGCGGGGAGACGTTTTGTTATCGTTAAAAAATAGTGGTAATTTGAGCCTGATCAAACTGGTGGAACGATAAGTCCATCCCTCCCGTTCAACAGCAAAGAAAAAATCCCTCCTGCGTCATAGGATGCAGGAGGGATTTTTTATGGCAGTTTTTGAAACAAACGAGCCGGCGAAATTTTGAAATACTCGGTCATGTTAAAAATAATCTCTACAGTGAGCCGCTCGGGAAAGATTCCTTGTTCTAATTTATTATAGCTTCCAATCCCGATTCCCAAAATCTGCGCCATTTCCTGTTTGGATAGGTTGTGACATTTTCTAAGATGCGCAACGTTCACTAGGAACTGCTTTATTTCGGTTTCGATTTGCTCTCGCATTATCTCCCACTCTCCCTTCTGCTTTTATGATAAATCAAATTAATTTCAAACATCAAAAGTGATGTATTGGATACTTGGGCCGCCGGATAAGGACACAACATAAAAACTCCCCCGCCTTCCCAAACAGGGGAGGGCGGGGGAGTGTGCTTTCATGAGAGCGTTGTGCGCGGAGCGATACAATCCACTCAATAATTCTGCGCGCGCATCTGGAAATAGGCCTTGGGATGGGCACAGACTGGGCACATCTCGGGGGCCTTGTCGCCGTAGTGGATGTGGCCGCAGTTCAGACAAATCCAGCAGACCTGCTGATCTTTCTGGAACACCTTGCCGTTGTCCACGTTGGCGGCGAGAGCGTTATAGCGTTCCTCGTGCTCCTTTTCAATTTTGCCGACGGCCTCAAACAGGAAGGCAATCTTGTCAAAGCCCTCTTCCTTGGCCTCCTTGGCAAACTGAGCGTACATCTCGGTCCACTCGTACTTTTCGCCCGCGGCGGCGTCCTTGATATTTTCGGCCGTGCCGGGCACGCCGTCGTGGAGCAGCTTAAACCAGATTTTTGCGTGCTCCTTCTCGTTGTTGGCCGTCTCGTTAAAGATGTCGGCAATCTGCTGGTAACCTTCTTTTTTGGCCTGCGAGGCGTAGAAGGTATACTTGTTTCTTGCCTGCGACTCGCCCGCAAATGCGGCCATCAGGTTGGCTTGGGTTTTGCTTCCTTCGAGTTTCATACAATCAACCTCTTTCTACAATATGATAGGAAACCGGCCGGCAAAAGCTTACTGGCCGTATACCATCGCTTTCCTATAATAGTAATTATTACTATTATTATATTGGGCTTGGTACAATTTGTCAAGAGTTATTGTATGTGGTTTACCTGAAAATATGTGGGCATTCAATCAGAATACCCAAAAAATCGCAGGGCAGCCGGACGTTACGCCTTGCGGGTGAATTTGACCAAATCCTCCGACCGGCCGAACACGAGCAGATGCTCCCCCTCGCTGAAAACATAACCGGCCTGAATGATAGGCTGAATCTGTTCTCCGCGCTTGACGGCCAGGATGCTGACGTTAAACTTGGCGCGTACATCCACCTGAGCAATGGTCTTGCCCACCCAGCTTTCCCGCACGGGGGTTTCAATGATGCTGTAGTTCTCGGTCAAATCAAAATAGTCGAACACCTGGTTGGCGTTGAGCCGCTTTGCCATCTGCTCGCCCCGTTGTTTTTCGGGATAAACCACCTCGTCGGCCCCGTTGCGGGCGAGGAACTTCGCGTGAATATCCCGCCCCGCCTTGGAGATAACGTGGCGCGCGCCCAACTCCTTGAGCTGCAGGGTAACCTCGAGCGACGCCTCAAAATTGCTGCTCAGGCATACCACGCAGTAATCAAAGTTACGCACTCCCAGCGAGCGAAGTACGGCGCTTTTGGTGCAGTCGCCAATTTGGGCGCTGGTGACGTGAGGGGCAATGCGTTCCACCTCGGCTTCGTTGATATCGACCGCGAGAACCTCGTTGCCCAGCCGGGAAAATTCCATGGCCAGATGGCGACCAAACCGGCCAAGGCCGATGACAAGCATGGATTTCATAAGCAAAAATACTCCTTTATGATAATTCGTTATCCTACCGGGATGCGTTCCACCGGATACTGCACCGCCAGGGCCTTGCCCTTACCGGCAAAGGCGGCGAGGATGGAGAGCACGCCCACCCGCCCGAAATACATCAAAGCGGCGACAACCAGCTTGGAAAAAATCGAAAACTCGGGCGTAATTCCCATCGAAACTCCGACCGTGTTGACCGCCGAGACGACCTCATACAGCACCTGCTCCACCGTAAAGGGCTGGGCGTAGCAGATGATCACCGTCGCCCCCAACACCAGCGCGATATACACCAGGCAAATGGCGCTGGCACGTTTCAAGGTGTCGTCGTCGATTCTGCGTTTGAAGCTGTGGAGGGTGCGGCGGTCGCGCAGCACGGCCAGCAGAGAGAGCACAATGACAAAAAAGGTAGTGGTTTTCATGCCGCCGGCTGTCGAGCCAGGGGAACCGCCAATCATCATCAGCAGCATCCCTACCAGACGGGTTGCTCCCGAAAGCTGGTTGGCGTCCACCGTGCTGAAACCGGCTGTGCGGTAGGTGACGCTTTGGAACAAAGCGGCCATGCCCGATTCAGGAAGGGACAAATCGGCGTAAGCCCCACCTCGCTCGGCAATCCAAAACAGGATAGCGGGCGCGATGATCAGCACGAGAGTGACCGACAGCACGATTTTGGTATGCAGATTGTATTTTTTCCAGTGCCAGCGGTTCCAATACAAGTCCTGCCATACCACAAATCCAAGACCGCCCGTGACAATCAAAAACATAATCACAAAATTCACCAGCGGGTCGCCAACATAGGGAGTCAGGGAGCAGAAGGGACTGAAATCCCGCCCTAGAAGGTCAAACCCCGCGTTGCAAAAGGCCGACACCGAATGGAAGATGGAATAATATATCCCCCGGCCAAAGCCCATGTCGGGCACGAAGCGAAAGGCCAGTAGCACCGCGCAGATTCCCTCGAGAAGAAAGGTGACCTGCAATACCCGTTTGCACAGACGCACTGCGCCGCCCAGTTGGAAAGCCCCCGCGCTTTCCTGTAAAAAGGTTCGCTCCGACAGGCCGATGCGGCGGCGAAAGGCCAACGAAAAAAAGGTGGCGACCATCAACACGCCGAGGCCGCCCACCTGAATGAGCGCGAGCACGATGAGCTGACCGAACAGTGACCAGTGCGCCGCCGTGTCTACCACCACCAGCCCGGTAACGCAGGTGGGCGGCCTCGG
>CABQCM010000031.1 GCA_902462665.1 uncultured Oscillospiraceae bacterium
GGCCCGACGCCCGACGATTTGACCAAGGAAACCATTTGCCAGGCGCTGCACATGGAGCTGGTCGAGCACGCCCCTTCGCTTGAGCAGATGAAGCGGTATTTTCAACGCATTGGCCGGGAGATGACCCCCATCAACCTTAAACAGGCTATGATGCCGGCCGGCGCGACGGTATTCCCCAACGACGTGGGCACTGCGCCCGGCTGCGCGATGGAGGCAGACGGTCAATGCATCATCCTGCTTCCCGGTCCGCCGCGTGAAATGAAGCCTATGTTTGAAAATTATGTGCTCGGCTTTCTGAACCGTTATCTCGACGGGGTCATCGTCACTCATACAGTGCATGTTTTCGGCATGGGGGAATCGACCATAGCCGAGCGGCTTTCGGAACTTTTAATTGCCGAGCAGCCGGTTGTCGCCACCTACGCTTCGGACGGCGAGGTACGCATCAAAATCACCGCCTCTGGCGACAAAGCAGATGCCTGTGAGGCGCAGTGCCGGGAAGCGATGAAAATGATCTGCGAGCGATTGGGCGACGCGGTTTATGGAATCGACCAGCCCAATCTGGAAACGGTCGTGGTGGAGGCGCTTCGGCGCAAAAAGATCAAAATTGCCGTTGCGGAGTCCTGCACAGCGGGGCTGCTGTCCAAACGAATTACCGATATTCCCGGCGCATCTGAAGTGTTCGAGTGCGGCGTCACCACCTATTCCAACCAAATGAAGAGCGAGCTGCTGGGTGTTTCCCAAAAGCTCCTGGAGGAAAACGGGGCGGTCAGCGAAAGTGTCGCCAAAGAAATGGCACGGGGAACCCTGCGTACCAGCCGGGCCGGGCTGGCGCTGTCCATCACCGGCATTGCCGGGCCGGGCGGCGGTACCGCCGAAAAGCCGGTTGGCTTAGTCTGGCTGGCCATGACCGACGGTCAAACCATGTGGACGCGTAAAATCATGGTTGGCCATGGCGGCAACGAGCGGGAACTCATCCGTACCATAGCATCGTCCCATGCGCTGGACATGGCGCGGCTCTACCTGGAGGGTAAGCCTTCCTTTTTGGCTCAGGGCAAGCCATTGACCGATTCGCCGGCGCGCCCGACTGCCCCAGCGTCCTCAGGTGATCCGATGCCGGTACTCGTCTCGGATGGAGGATGGGATTACGATGTGGCTCATCTGCTGCCGGCCGACGAGGAGCCCGAAGACGACGCAAAGAAAAAGCTGCCTTGGTACACTCGGCTTCGCCGTTCTATTTTCCCGGTCAAGGGCGATCCTCCGAAAGAAGCAGCGCGCAAGATCACTTTGCTCGTCTCCATTCTCTGCATTTTAGTGGCCGGCGGCTTCATTGTACAATACTATATGGACACTATCATTCAAAGCAGCCGCAAGCCGGTCGCACCCGTCGCTGGCGAGGTTGTCAGCCGCGACCCCAGCGTACCGTCTGAAATTGTCGACCGCTTTGCCGATCTTTGGATGCAGAATCACGATATTAAAGGCTGGCTGACCATACCAGGCACCAAAACCAACCATCCAGTCGTACAATCCTCGCTCGAAGACCCGGAGTATTACCTCAAGCGCCTGTTTGACGGCAGTTCCAACCGCTACGGCACGATTTTTCTGGACGCCCACGCCGTCATGAATCAAAACGCTACCAGCCAGAATCTTGTGCTTTACGGCCATAACATGAAGGACGGCGAGATGCTGGGCGAAGCACAGAAAAAATACCGTCAGCTTTCTTTCTACAAAGAAAACCCCGTGTTCCAGTTTGATTCGGTCTACCGTGAGGAAAGCATGTATTGGAAGGTTTTTGCCGTCTTTATCACCAACGCTTATGCAGCGCAAGACAACGGCTATGTTTTTCCCTATACCCAAAACAGCTTTGCCACACAGGACGAATTTATGAGCTGGATTGATGAGGTGCAGGCTCGTTCCATTTATCACACCGGGGTGGACATTCAGCCAAACGACCAGATTTTAACCCTATCCACCTGTACCTATGAAATCACCGACGGACGGCTGGTCATCATGGCCCGTCTGGTACGCGAGGGCGAATCCACCGAGGTGGACGTCTCGGCCGCGGCAAGCAATAAAAACATTGTTTATCCGCAGGCCTGGTGTGACAAATATAACGTCAGCAAGATTACCACCTCGTCTAAGCCTTCTTCATCAACGCCATCCGTCTCTTCGGCTGCATCCCAAGCGCCGTCGAGTTCTTCTCCGGCATCCAGCTCTTCGCCGAGCAGTTCTTCCCGGCCCTCCTCCAATTCCCGGCCGGCCCCTTCGTCTTCTGCACCGCCGGTGACCTCCACTGCGCCACCGCCCGACGACAGTTCGGCTCCGCCGGACCCGGTTTCCTCCGAGCCGACGCCGTCGGACGTTCCGTCTGAACCGTCGTCCGAGCCCCCCGTCTTTTCTTCCGAGCCAGACTCGTCGGAACCGGCGCCGTCGGAGCCGTCATCCGAGCCGCCCATGTCCAGTGAGCCGGTACCGGAAGGTCCGTCGCCGGACACCCCAGAGACGGAATAACATAGCGCTATCCCCAAAGAAAAGGAGTATCAAAATGCGGCGAATACGAACCAGCATTCTAGGAATTTGTCTGATTTTCTGCATGAGTATCCAGGCGGCGGGAGCCTCGCTCCCCACAGAGCATCTAGGCGTCCCCGCCGGCTTTTCGGCCGAGATTATGACCAACATTATCAACACCGATCAGCACACTGTAGTCAATGATATTCGGCTGACCAATACGACCGGGCGTTCGGTCAACGCAGTACTCTATAACGCTTTGTACAACGCCGACGGTATTGTCATCGGCGCGGGCCGCCAGCCGGTACGATTGGAGGCGGGCGCTGAGGCAGTCGCTTCGGTCGGGCTGACCTACACCGCCCGTACCGAAGGCTGTGTTCAGAAAATTTATTTGTGGGACACGGCTCAGCGGCCTCTCATGGAGCCGGTTATCAATCAAGAAATTTTATTTGAAACGACACCAGCCAAACTGAATCTCAGCCAAACTCAGGCGACCATTTGGATGAAGGAAAACAGTCAAAGACCCGCTTCGATTGAGCTTTCCACCACCATTGAGCCGGTGAGCGCCGTCATTCAGCGTTTGGTATGGGAAAGCAGCAATCCGGAAGTCGCCGATGTGGACGCTTACGGCAACGTCACCGCAAAATCCCGCGGTGATGCCATTATCACGGCCACGGCCATTGCCAGCGGAGTAAGCGAAAGCTGCGCCGTTTCGGTAAAGCTGGAGCCAGAAGCGCTTTCCTTCGGGCAGCGTGAGTTCGACGTGGTGCATTACGATCAAGACGTAGCGATCGATCCCGATCTTCGCATTGCGCCCGATCACGCCGACTGGCCGGAACTGATCTGGGAATCGAGCAATTCCAACATCGCGTTCGTTTCCGATGGAAAAATCCATGCGCGCGCTGAAGGCACAGCGGTGATATCCGCCGCTGCGGCGCACAATCCCGGTCTGCGGGCCGAATGTGTGGTACGGGTTACCCAGGCCGCCGTCAGCCTTTCGCTCAACCAAACGCAGGTCAATCTATGGGATACGGGCGTTTATCAGCTGATCGCTTCCATTCAACCGGCTGATTTTGTTCCCTCCATTGAGTTTACTAGCTCCAATCCCGCGGTCGCTGAAGTGGACGGCACCGGACTGATTATCGCCCATCAAAAAGGCACGGCTACGATTACCGTGTGCAGCGGCTCGCTCAGTGCGGAATGTGCGGTTACGGTCTATCGTGAGGACGACTACATCGGCCAAGCCTCCGCACGGTATGAGTCCAACGGCAATCCCGCTACCATTTCCTCCGGCGCAGGCGATCCTGGCCGCAAATCCTACGGCGCCTATCAATTTGCCAGCGCCTACAACATACCTTACGACTTTGCTTTGTGGCTCGTTTCCAGCGGGGAAAACGCCGGATGGGGAGAACGCTTGAAGAGCGCCTATGCAGCCGATGCCAACAACTTTGGAGGCAACTTCGACGCCACCTGGAAAGCGATTGCGGCTGAGGATTCCAATGGATTCTTGCTGGCTCAGCACGCCTATGTAAAGGTGCAGTATTACGACGTGGCCGCCCGCAAACTGCGAGACAGCTATGGATTCGACGTCGACAACTATGGTATTGCCCTCAAGAGCGCCGTCTGGTCACGCTCAGTACAACATGGAGCAAGCGGCGCTTTGAAGGTGATCGGCCGTGCTTTTGACGCTCTTGGCGGCTTCCAGGGGCAAAGTGAAGAGGTTATCATCCGTGCTATTTATACCGAGAGCGGCATGGCCCTTTCTCCCTCCAACAGTTCCCAAACCGTAGTAACCAGTGAAAGTGCAAAACAATATGTGGATTCCAACGGGAACTATCGGATCTACGGAAAATATCTGAAATACTACTCCGGGAGCTCCGCGTCGGTACAATACGGCGTTTGGAAGCGGCTGAACATCGACGAACTCAATGATCTGGTCTCATTGATATACCATCCCCCGGTGGACATCACCCGGTAAAGGCCGCATATTTTCCCTTTCCGGCAAAAGAAAGGTGAAAAATTTGCAAAAATCACTTGCTTTTTTGGCGCACATCTGCTATGATATTGGTTGTGACTTTGGAGTATTAAGGAGGTGCAGATTATGGCAAAATGTGACATCTGCGGCAAGGGTGTTACCTTCGGTATCAAGGTTTCCCACTCGCACCGGCGTTCGAACCGTGCTTGGAAGCCCAATGTTCAGCGCGTCAAGGCGGTTGTGAACGGCACCCCGTGTCGGATTTACGCCTGCACCCGTTGCCTGCGTTCCGGTAAGGTAACCCGCGCGGTATAATCGTTGGATGAAAAAGATAGACGTCTTCTTTCTTAACGGGAAGAAGACGTTTTTCTTTTGCAATTATCAAAATATTTTCATTTTATTTTTGTAGTATAATGACCGCAAGCGACCGTTATACCAGGCGCCCGGCCCCACATTGAGACGGCAGAGATGCTAACAATTATACTGTTGATTTCTATCGCCGTACGCTTTTCAGCGTACCGTTAATTTCAGCGGCAATGGCATTTACCATTCCCCTTGCGTGTTCACAGACGGCAATCCCCTTAGCCGCCGAGGTCTGGACGAAGGGACCGATCATCGTGGCGCTGGCCCGCAGATTTACTTTTCTTCCGATCTCCCCAAAGAGATTCAAAATGTCACCTTTCTGCCACAGTAAGAAGAAACGCCGATTACGCTTGTTCATTCATCAGTTCAATGATAAAAGCAATGCCGCATGGCCAGGGCCATGCGGCATTTACGTTCACTTTTTCACATCCTTAAGTCACCAGGGTCACTGCGCGGTGACAAGCAGACGCTCCGCCTCTGCTGTAACCGAAATGGACGAGGGCAAATCGTCGCACCGCTCGACCAGAAGAGCGGCGATTTTATCCTCTACCTGGCGGCGAACCTGATTGCGCAAGTCTCTAGCCCCTCGTTCCCCGCCATGAGAATGCTCAGCCAACCAGTGAACCGCGCCGGTATCCCAGGAAAGCGTAATTCCCTTTTCCGACAACGGGCCGGTCAACTCCGCCAGCATGAGGGCGGCAATCCGCTCATAATCTTCCATACTGAGCGCTCCGAAAATTACAACCTCGTCAACCCGGCTGATAAACTCAGGGCGCAGGAATTCTTTGAGCGCTTTCATAATCCGGTCGCGGTTAGCCTGCGCGGCAGTGCGGCCGAACCCCATCGCGTTTTCCCGCCGGTCACTGCCGGCGTTGGAAGTCATGACAATGACGGTATTTTCAAAATTGACCGTGCGGCCCTGCGCGTCGGTAATGCGCCCATCGTCCAGAATTTGCAGCAGGATGTTGAGCACATCAGGATGAGCCTTTTCAATTTCATCAAATAGCAGCACCGAATAGGGCTTGCGGCGCACCTTTTCGGTAAGCTGACCAGCCTCGTCATACCCGACGTAGCCGGGAGGCGAACCGATGATACGCGAGACCGAGTGCTTCTCCATAAATTCGGACATATCCAAGCGGATCAGCGTCTCCGGGGTATCAAACAACTCGGCCGCCAGCACCTTGACCAGCTCGGTCTTCCCCACGCCGGTGGGGCCGACGAAAATAAAGGAAGCGGGGCGGCGGCGGGGGCTGATCTGCACCCGGCTGCGGCGGATAGCGGCCGATACCAAAGAAACCGCCTCGTCCTGGCCAATAATCTTTTCTTTCAGCCTTTCTTCCATTCCTGACAAACGGCGCAGGTCGCTTTCCCGAACCTTGGAGGCCGGTATGCCGGTCCACAGCTCGATAACATGAGCAAAATCGTCCTCACTGACCGCCGAGCTTTCCGCCGCAGGGCGAAGCTGCGTCATCTTTTCATCCAATTGCGCCAGCTCGCTCTTGACCACTGCGATACGCTCGTAGTCGGTATTTTCTACATTCGCCTCAAGCTCCTCGGTTTCCTGCCGCAGAGCGTCTGCTTCCTGGCAGGCCCGATAGTAATCCTCGGCTTCCTTATTGCGCAGCGCGGCGCAAGCGCAGGCTTCGTCTAGCAAATCAATGGCTTTGTCCGGCAAAAAGCGGTCGTTGATGTACCGCTCGCTGAGCACCACCGCACGGCGGATTAACGCGTCGGGAATTCGCACTCGATGAAAATCTTCGTAATAGCCTTTGACCCCGCGCAACACGTCGACCGCGTCGTCCACCGACGGTTCCTCGACCGTAACTGGCTGGAATCGCCGCTCCAGAGCGGTATCTTTTTCAATATGCTTGCGGTATTCGGTAAAGGTTGTTGCGCCAATGACCTGAATTTCCCCGCGGGAAAGAGCCGGCTTCATAATATTCGCCGCGCTCATCGACCCTTCCGAATCACCGGTGCCTACCAAAGTATGCACCTCGTCGATAAATAAAATAATATTCCCGTCAGCCTTAACCTCGTCAATCAGCCCTTTGATACGGCTTTCAAACTGGCCGCGGAATTGGGTCCCTGCCACCAAAGCGGTCAAGTCGAGCAAATGAATTTCCTTACTCGAAAGCCTGGCCGGTACCTCCCCAGCCGCAATGCGCAAAGCCAATCCCTCGGCAATGGCCGTTTTGCCGACGCCCGGTTCGCCGATGAGACAAGGATTGTTCTTGCTCCGGCGGGACAAAATCTGAACCACACGGTACAACTCCCGCTCACGTCCCACAATCCGATCCAGCTCGCCGGTACGGGCTTTGGCGGTCAAATCAGTGCAATACAGATTCAGATATTTGCGCTTGCGCGACGGCTTGTCCTTCTTTTTCTCTTTTCCGCGCGGCTCCTCTGCCGACTCTTTTGCCGGAGACTCCCCCTGCGGGCGGCCAAGGTTAAAGTTCTCGCCAAAAATTTGCTTTAAAAATGGAAAAGTGGCGGCGCCGCCGGGGGTAAAGCCTTCTCCATCCCCGTCGCCGTCGTCCTCATTGTCGCCGCCGATCATACTCATGACCTCCTCGGTCATGCTTTCCAAATCCTCGTCAGACAAATTCATTTTGTCGAGCATCTGGTTAATCGGCGCAATATTTAACTCGCGCGCGCATTTCAGGCACAGTCCCTCGGGAATGGCCTTGTCCCCCTCCATACGGGTAATAAAAATAACAGCCGGACGCTGTTTACAGCGTGAACACATTGTTGCTCCCATATTAAATTATGAGTCCCTCCTCTGATTGGTTGGGGCGCGCCCGGCAGCGGCGCCACTATGGCGTCCCTTTGCGGGCGTTTGCTCATCTTCAAATTTCTCAGTCTCAATGTTATATTTTCCATTGCGGATGGCTCGAAAAATCATAGCGTATTGCCCCAGAGCCAACAGCAAGCTAATACACACCAGCGCGCACAACACCCAAAAGACCACATCGGGTAAAAACGTCCGCCCAAAGGCCGAGGCGCAATCGTTTGCTACCAGAAGCAGCATCAGCGCGTATAAAAAAGCGGTCGACAGTTTTCCCCACAGCTTGGATTCGGAAGGCCTCGTGCCCGATCGGTACAGAATAGCCGCCCCTACGGCCAGGCAAAGCTCTTTCATGAGAAGCGCCCCCATCACGACGGATACCACCGGATGCCGAAGCATGAGGCAAAACACCACGGTAGCGGTCGTCAGCTTATCGGCCAAAGGGTCGAGCAGCTTGCCCAAATCCGAAATCGCCCCGAAACGGCGAGCAATTTGTCCATCGAGCATATCGGAGATACCCGATATGGCCAGCAGCACAATAGCGCATACGAAGCGTTCGGTGAGATAGGCCCCTGCGATGGCGGGCACCAAAAGCAGGCGCACCAGAGATATGATGTTGGGTACTGTCACGATCTTTTTCATTCTCGTCCCCTCCACCCGTGCAACCCGCGCGGGCTTTTGGTTTTTCCTGATCTTAAGCAAACGCTGGTGTTCCTGGATTATCCCAGCTCCAGCAGACCGAACAGTGGTCCAAACAGCAGCGATTGATCCACCGTTTGTTTTGTAAAGCCCAGCACTCCATTGGCCGAAGCTGTAATGGCCGTGCCGAGAAGCACGCATAGAATGGTCGCGGCCAGCAGACCTTTGATCGCGCCGAGCACGGCGCCGAGCACAGAGTTCACCGTACCAAACAGGGAAAAGGAAAAGATTTTCCCAACCACCTTTGCTATTATCTTGACCAAAATCAGCAAGATTAGCAGCAGCAGAGCAATTAGAATCACACGAACCACCAACGTGGCCACCGGCCTGGCAATCGAATCCTTTACAAAGGAAGACACTGCCTCAACGCCGCCCTGACTGGATCGGGAAGCGCCGGCGACCACATCTTCCTTATGCAGACCACTAAGCTCGGAAAAATAAGCCAAGGTATTGTTTTCCTGCCATAAAGTATCGATCGTTTCTTCAATGGCGTAACCGGTATAACCAGCCAACGCGTTGTCCACCGATTGGGAAACCGTCTTTTCCACA
>CABQCM010000032.1 GCA_902462665.1 uncultured Oscillospiraceae bacterium
GCCATTCCAAACCGTCATGCGGTATTTTTTGAGCAAATCGTAGTTTTCGTGCGTTCCATCCACAAACGCTACGGCATATTTACGGCTTCCCAGATAGTCGAGCAGCTTCTTTTCCTTCGAGCTTCCATCCCATACAAAGCCAAAGTCGCCGCACACAATGAGGGTATCCCCCTTATCGAGCTTTTTCATTTGCCGGGTGTAGAAGCGGCTCTCGTCGCCGTGCATGTCTCCGGTTACGTATACCATGCCGGGCCTCCAAAAATTAAGATAAAATTAAGCAACGCCCCCTTTTCAAGCCGGGGCGAAGCTGGTATACTTATGATTATACTATAACTTGAGGGATTTTACCATGAAAAAATTGTTTCTGCTGTTTCTCAGCGCGCTGACCGCCGCCATGCTGTTCGCTTCTCCTTCGCTGGCCTATACCCTGCCCGCGAGTACGGTGGTCCACGCCCGTTCGGCCTTGCTTTACAGCCTGGACACCGAAACCATCGTGTATGAAAAGGACATTGACGAGACCATGTACCCCGCCTCTCTACAAAAAATGATGGTCGCTCTGCTGGTCATCGAGCGAGAGCCCAATCTAGACCGGACGCTCACCGTTTCCTCCAACGCCGTCAACGAGCTGCTGGGCACCGGCGCGGCCGTAGCCAATCTCAAGGCCGGTGAGGAAATGACGGTACGCGATCTGCTTTACTGCCTGCTGCTGCCCTCGGCCTGCGACGCGGCCAACGTACTGGCTGAGACGTATGGCGGCAGCATCGCGGGATTCGTCGATCTGATGAACGAAAAAGCGGCCGCTCTGGGGATGGAATCCACTCATTTCGCCAATGCCCACGGATTGCATCACGACGATCAACACACCACTGCAAGGGATATTCTGCAACTTGCCTTGGCCGTCTCCCAGTCAGAAGAGCTGATGACCATTTGTTCCTCCACCCGCCACATTATCGAGCCAACCAACAAAAACGACCGGCGGGTGCTGGTCTCGACCGTTTGGCTGCAGGATAAAATGACCAACTATTACTACAAATACGCCAAGGGAATCAAAACCGGGTATACCGAAAGCGCCGGCCGTTGCGTAGTTTCCACAGCAGAAAAGGATGGGAGCCGTTATTTGTGCGTGGTCATGGGATGCGCGGAAAAGGACGAACAAGGCAACCGGGTACGGTACGAATTTGTTGACTCCAAGGCGCTGTACGAATGGGCCTTTTCCGACCTGACGAAGGCGCGCCTGGTGGAACTGGATAAACCGGTCACCGAAATCCGGGTGGAGCTTTGCTCTCAAAAGGATTTCATGCAACTGGTGCCGGCCGAAACGCTGACCGCCATCGTCCCCAAAGAGGCGCAAAGCAGCGTGATTCTCGAGCCGGTGCTGAACAGCCAATCGGTGGAAGCCCCGATTAACAAGGGGGATGTGCTGGGCTACGCTGTGGTCAAATGCGCGGGCGAAGAGCTCGGCCAGGTTGATTTGGTGGCGGCAGGCTCTCTGGAGCGCAGCGAGCTTCTGGCATTTTGGAAGGGCTTCAAAAACGTGGTGACCTCTCCGTTGTTTTTGATCCTGGTTGCCGTGGTAATCCTCCTGATTGTGGGCTTTATTCTGTTGGTCATTATACAGAACCGTAACCGAAGGCGACCCCGCCAAGTGCGTTCTGCCCGTGAGAGGGAACTGCGCCCAGAATATCGTAACCCTCAGGACAATCCGGATGACCGGCGACGCAGATAAAACGGTGAAATGGTCGCGAGTTATGATATTGCTTGATCATACGAAAAAACCGGCTGGAAACCAAATGATTTCCAGCCGGTTTTTCACCGATTAATTTACAGCGGGCTATCGTTCGACTCCTCCGAATTGGATTCCTGTACGGTTGCAGGCGCACCGGCCGGTGTTTCCTCCTCCCCGTCGGGCTGCAAAAAAGTCCGATACCGAGCATAGGCCTTCTCATTGTTCTTCCACTCGAACGGCGCAAATACGGCATACAACGCCACCAGCGGCAAGATCGAAACGAGCAAATGAACCCAAGTGATTTCCATACGGCCAATCCATCCGCCGACAAACAGAACCAAAAAGATGGCGCAACCAATGAGCGCCCCTTTGGCGCAGGACATCATCCAATAGTTCAGCTTACCGCCCCGTCGGCTCTTTTCCCATCGTTTAATGGTGACCATATCGGCCTTGCCGTACCAAAAAGGAAAGCCGTTGACGATCGACTTGTCGTCCAGGTAGCAGTCGTACTCCCACGCGGCATCCGCGCTATCGCGTGAAATTACCAGCGCCAAACGATGCCCGTCGATTTCAAAAAAATGCACGCCTCCATTGTAGGGCAGCGTTTTCAGTTTCGTCTCAATCTGCTGCTCGTCCACAGCGACGTATGCGTCGCAGGGACGCTCCTCATGTTTGACTTGAATGCGGTGGCTCGACTCCCCAATCAAAACGTCAATGTAGCTGTCGGTCACTGACATCGCAATTCCTCCTTTATTTCATGCGCGCACCGCTCGTCTTTCCTAATATGGACGGGCTGTTTGTTCTCAAATCACAGAACGCACAAACTAAATCAAGATGTCGGTTTCTTGACGATGATTATACTACAGATTTGTGCAGTTTGCAACTTTTTCGGTTGATTTTTCCATTAGCGAATAGCACCAATTGACAAGGGGCACCACAGACCGGACGTCAGCTCACTCCTCCGCCATATCCTCCGCCGCACTATACAACGAGGGAAGATATTGCAGCACGCACATCAGATTATGGCGCGCACGTTTGAGAATGCGGCTGATATTGGATTTATTGCACCCCTGAAGCCGTGCGATCTGCGGTATTGTCAGCCCCTGATAATAGTACAGCAGAACTGCCTCGCGTTGAGCCGGGGTGAGCGCCTGGGCAACGGCGCGGCGAACCATGCCCCGTTCCCGGGCCCGCTCCTCCTGGCATTGCTGTTCCCGGCGCCTTTCGCCGTCGGTGCGTCCCAGCATCCACTCTAGCCTTTCAAAAGAAACCGACCGATTCATTTTTCTGCCTGTTTGCAATGCGTTTATCCTCCGCTCCGAAACTTTCTGTTAAATTTCTTAGCTGTCCAAATAAACAAGCCTTTCTACATCCGCTGCGGCTCCTCATAATAATGGATCAAATACTGTCCAATCATACGGCATTCTCTCGCCATCTCATACAAGCCTCGAATGCGGGCTTCCATTTGCCGCGACGCTTCACCGCGCAGCTCCGGTAGCTTTTGTTTTAGCAAAGCTACCCTTTCCCGCAGCGTTACATCCTGTTCCAAATACTCCATCCCCAGTTCTTTCAACGTCATAGGTCTTCCTCCTTGTTAACACAATTCGTGTGATTTTAACGCAAAAAGAAAAGCTCGCGCTAGCCTCGAGCCACTGTGAACAAATTCCTCCTGTTTTTAGAATAGCATGCAAATCGTAAGATGACAACGGCAGCCCTAACCTTTCATCCAGGTTATGTGAAAAAACGTGTAGAAATTGCCCCAATGATGGGACAGAACTAAAACAAACGTTCTAATTTGGGTTGAATTTCCAGAAAAGTCATGCTATAATGATCCCCTACAAACAAACACAATCTGTGTAATAGGATGGTGTTCCATGATGTTTCAAGATAAGCTGCGCACCCTGCGAAGGCAGCATGCGCTTTCCCAACGGGAGCTAGGACAGGCTTTGGGCGTTTCGGCAAGTACCATCGGGATGTACGAACAGGGCCGGCGGCAACCCGATCATCGTATGCTGATGAAAATTTGCAGCTATTTTCATGTCTCTGCCGACCTTCTTCTCGGGGAGGGCAACGAACTGGAGGAGTCGGGCGACGTCATGGCGGAGATTGAGGAGCTGGGACGCAAGCTGATGTCGTCCGAGGCACTGATGTTCGAGGGCGCACCCGTGACCTCCGACGATATCCGTAAGCTAATTGACGCAATGCAGCTGAGCGCGCGTATTGTTTTGGGTCCCGGCAAGCATCATCAAGGAGGATGAGGCCCCATGACGCACATTCGCACCTTAGCCGATGGTCTGCGCCGTCAATACGGTACCCGCGATCCATTCGCATTATGTGAAAGATTGGGCATTGCCGTGTTGTTCACCGACTTGCCCCAGATCACCAAAGGCTTCTTCTTTGTGCTGCGCGATAAACCGATTATTAACCTCAACCAGTCCCTGGCTGAGGAGGAAAAAGCCGCGGTCTGCGCGCACGAGCTGGGGCACGCCCTATTGCATCCCACCAGCAATTCTCCTTTTCTGGCTTCCAATACCAATTTGGTTTTGGGGCGTTTTGAACGGGAGGCCGACTATTTC
This sequence comes from uncultured Oscillospiraceae bacterium, assembly GCA_902462665.1. Classification (GTDB taxonomy): domain Bacteria; phylum Bacillota; class Clostridia; order Oscillospirales; family Acutalibacteraceae; genus CABQCM01. The sequence goes on from CABQCM010000032.1 coordinate 4,303, forward strand.
AGCGCCTGCCTACTGCTCGATGATTTGGGGGAACCGCGCGGAGAATGCACCCTGCAGCAGCTTGCGTGCGAACACAATCTCCCTGTGCACGTCGTACAGCTTTGGGTGCAGATCAATAACGGCCTGGGATGGTGATTCTGGATGAAATCGTTGAAAATGGTCAATCGAATACCAAAATTGGTTAATATTTAAATAGCCGCAGGAAATATTGCTCGGTATAATAGTATCAATTCGCAAAAGCATAGGCTGATTTCGACATAACGAAGTGAGATTTTGCAATGCCCTTTCCAGTTTTTATTTGGTATAATTTATTAAATTTGTTTCGGAATCTACGATAGAAAGGAAAATGCCTATGTTTTGCTCCAAAATCGTGTCCGTCATCGTCGTTTTAGCGATGTTGCCGTGCGCTTTATGGGCGCCGGTTTCCGCAGCGGAAGAAATCCCCCAAAGCAGCAAGGAGGTCCATACGATGTTGTCTGAGAGCAAAGCCGAAAAAAAACGTGTCAAGTATACCGTGATTCCCACTAATCAGGACAATGCCGACGCGGCGTATCTGGTAGAAAATACCGCGCAGGCCACCGAACGCTTTCGCATCTGCAGCGGTTCGAGCACGCTGGTATACCGATTTGACCTCACGGAATATGACCATCCCAGCGTTTCAGTCGCTGTAGGCTATGATTATCTGGTATCCTATTCGACCGATGGAGGCGAAACCTATCAGGTGCTCGCCAATTACGCCGAAAATTCGGAAAACCGCCCAGCCGACCAGACCAGCCTGTCGATGCAGAGCATTTTCTGGAACAAGCTGCGCGACGCCCAGACGCTGCACATTAAAATAGAATGCTGCTCGCCGGACGATCCTGAACGCAGTGGTTATGTGCGCAAGATGATCGTTTCTCACCAGGTTCCGGCGGACGAGCCCGATACCGACGATACCGTGCGCTACACCTACGGCGACCTGAACAAGGATGGTACCTTGGACGCATCCGACGCGCTGCAGGTCTTACAGAAATCGGTGGATTTGATTACCTTCACAAAGGAACAGGATATCGTCGCAGATGTGAATTTAGACGGCCGGGCAGACGCTTCCGATGCGCTGTGCATTCTGCAAAAGTCGGTTTCCCTGCTGGATCAGGTACCCGCGCAGCTCAAGCAGGACGCTTTCCTGCATCAGCATGACCGGGTGGTATTTATAGGCGACAGCACCACTGACCATGCCCGTGACCGGGAAGATTTCTACGGGCTGGAGGGCATTGGCTACGTCGCCTATGCCGACGGATACGTCAAGCAAATCCACGACCAGTCTACCTGGGCGTTTGAGACGTTCGAGCCTTTTGAAACCATCAACCGCGGCATTGCCGGCATCCGAAGTACCGAATACAGCTTCCGCCATATGGGGGAAGTGTGCTCTCTCGCCCCCGACGTCATCTCGGTCATGCTGGGGATCAACGATACCTGGAGACGATATGACTCCAACAATCCCACAACTACCGCGCAGTATGAAAAAAGCATGCGTTCCATTTTGGATAGCTGCCTCTCGGTCGGAGCGCGCATCGTTCTTTTGGCCCCCTTCGCCATTCCCGGCTCCACCGTGGACGTCTCGCGCTGGCACGAAGAGGATCTTAACGAGAAGATTGCCGTGTGTGAAAAACTCGCCGCGGAATACGGCGCGCTTTATATCGACACCAACAAACTGCTCAACGATCTCCAAACTCAAAACCCCGACATTGCCTACACCACCGACGGTGTGCACCCTTCGGGAGACGGGTGCAGGGCCATTGCGGAAAAATGGCTCGAAACAGTCAAAGAGGCCGGCGTTTATCTGTACGAATAGACGACGCCATATGCGAAAGGCTCGGAAGAAAATCTTCCGAGCCTTTCTTTTTGCGCTATAGCGTCGCAGTGTGACCTTCTCATCCGTCTCAAAAGCGTTTTCCCGCTTCGATAAGTCTTGACCTTTTTTCACTGGATCATTATAATAAGGAAAGCAACTCTTTTTACGCTCGGTGGATTTGTTGGCGGGCCGGTTCTTTCGGCCGGAAACCTCCGTTTTCCGAAACACCGTTACAAAATCAAAGGAATGATGACTGTTATGATTCAAATTGCTCCATCGCTCTTATCGGCCAATTTCAACCACATGGGCCGCGACGTAGACACCATGCGCAAGGCCGGCGCCGATTTGCTGCATTTCGATGTTATGGACGGTATGTTCGTGCCCAATATTTCCTTTGGGCTTCCCGTGCTCAGTTCGCTCGACAGCGAAACCGACATGCCCATCGACGTGCATCTGATGATTGTCGAGCCGCACCGCTATGTTGAGCGGTTTGCCAAGGCAGGCGCAGATTACATCACCATTCATGTCGAGGCCGAAAGCCGCATCCAGGAGACGCTTCGCATCATTCGAGAATGCGGGGCTATTCCAGCCATTTCGATTAAGCCCAATACGCCGGTCAAGGCCATTGAGCCCTATCTCGATCAGGTGGGAATGGTTCTGGTCATGTCGGTCGAGCCCGGCTTCGGCGGGCAGAGCTTTATGCCGGTTGCGCTGAAAAAAATCGAGCAAATTCGCCACTTGGCCGACCATCAGGGTCATTCCTCGCTTCACATCGAGGTGGACGGCGGTATCGACCGCACCACCGGCCGCCAGGTGATTGACGCCGGCGCGGATATTTTGGTGGCGGGCAGCGCCCTGTTTAAGGCGGAGGACCCCGCCGGTTTCGTGCGTGATTTGAAAGAATATGCCGAGCGCTGACATCCCTGCTTAGGACAGATACTGACCGATCTGCTCCACCGCGTGGGAGCCGCACAACAACGTCCCGTGTTCCCGGATGTACGCCATCGCCGCCCGGGTCACCTGCATTTCACGGCCATATTCCTGGAGCAGCAACCGAGTGGAGCGTTGCTGCTCCTCTTTTAAAAACAAAATAAGACGGTAATCCCCCGCCAGAGTATACAAGCTGCTGTCGGTCGGGGTTTCCCCTGCTCCATGCAGGCTGCCGATTGCGTCGAGTAGACTGCCGCTGTCGGCAAACCGAAAGACCGCGGGTTGGCGTTTGGCCCCATGCCGCAGACGAAATCGCTGTGCGCCCGCGTTTTCCGCCGTCTCGGAAAGGCGGGTAAAGTACATCACACAGCCCTCGCCCGGGGCCGGGAACACTTCAATCAGCAGCCGTCCCTTTCCACCGTCAAAGCCGGTTACATCGGTCGCACTGCGCAGTAAGGTTTCGATCATGCGGCGAGTGGATTCGTTGGCGTAATCAAGCTGCTCGTAGGTCATATTAAACCGAAGCAAATCCTCCCGGCTTAACGCTATTTTCAGCCTTCCTTCTTGCTCTAACAGGATGTTCATCCCGAGGCACCCCCAACTATTTGCTTATTACTATCATATTACCGGGACAGGCCTTTTGCAAGAGATGAATTTATACCAATTTTACGCCCAGCTGGCAAAGGAGGTGGACATTTTCCGTGTCCACGCTGTCCAAAAGAGGGCTGAAGCTGCGTCAATGGAAGGAGCAGTCCATTTCCCAGCCCTCTGTTTTTCATCGGCCGAAGGGAGAGATATGGGTTCCCCTGCGTGCTCAAGCAAAGGAGAAATCTGTTTGCGCCGTGTCCCCTGGCGAGTGCGTCGAGTTGGGGCAAGCGCTTTCTCATACGGCCAAAAACGGCCAGCCTGCGGTTTTTGCGCCGCTCGCTGGGGAAGTAACCGACATTCGTACGCTGGATCATCCTTATCTCGGCAAGGAATTGGAATGCGCCGTACTGCGCCCGAAGTCGGAAATCGACGTTGGTCACGCTCCGAAGCTGAACGTTGACTCGGTCAGCCCGAAGGAAATTCTAAGCCGTTGCGGCAACGCTGGAATTATCGACGAGCTGGACGGTAGGCCGCTGGCCCAAAAGCTCTCGCAGGCCGCCCGGGATGGGTGTTCTATTCTGGTCGTGGACGCGCTCGACGACCAGCCCTACTGCACCAGCGGCCTGCGCACCCTGATCGAGCGCCGAGCCGACGTAGGGCAGGGCGCCGTGCTGGCCGCCGTCGTCGCAGGAGCTTCGCGCAGCTGCATTGCAGCCTATCGTCCAGCCGCCGTCGCCCCTTATCTGCCGCTGGAGGCTGGTGGAGTTTCGGTGCTGGAGCTGACTGGAAAGTATCCTTGTCTGGCCGAGCTTGCCGATCAGATGCGGCTATGGGGCGGTGGAATCCGTATTGGCGTACAGGCGGCCGCCGCGCTGAGTCAGGCGGTGGTTTCCCTGACCAAACAACGGTCGGTTATGGTCACCGTGGGTGGGCCCTGCGTTCGCACGGCCACGAATTTTCGGGTTATAACCGGCGCCCTCACGAGCGAATTGATTGGCCAATGCGTGCTGCGCAGGGAACCGGGGCTGGTTGTCTACGGCGGCGCGATGACCGGCCGGTTGGGCGAATTGGATCGACCAGTTCCCATCACCCCGCAAATGACCTCGATTCTGCTGTATCCAGCGCCCCCGCCTCAAGGCGCCGGACGGTGCGTTGGCTGAGGGCGATGCAGCGAGGTATGTCCCCGGGG
>CABQCM010000033.1 GCA_902462665.1 uncultured Oscillospiraceae bacterium
GCGGCACATGATTTTTTATATGACATATATGATTCTCGAGCGAAAAAATGTGGGCGACAGCTTCTTTACGAAGCGCCGCCCACGGATCTTTTTTGTATTACAGTGAATCAACGTTCTGTCTTAACTGCAACCTCGCCTTGACGTTTGTAGATAACGCCGGAGGGAACATAACCCCGCACCATAGAAAGGGGATAGATATTACTGTCTCGGCCGATGACCGAGCCAGGGTTAAGCACCGACCCGCAGCCCACTTCTACATTGTCGCCAAGAATCGCCCCAAACTTTTTCAGCCCGGTTTCTATGCGGCCATCGTTGGTTGCGACACAGACTAAAGTTTTATCCGACTTTACGTTCGAGGTAATGGAACCAGCCCCCATATGAGCGCGATATCCCAAAATAGAATCGCCTACATAATTGTAATGAGGCACCTGTACACGGTCAAATAAAATTACGTTTTTTAATTCGGTAGAATTACCGACCACCGCGTTGCGCCCAACCAGAGCGTTGCCTCGGATAAACGCGCAATGCCGCACCTCGGTGTCTGCTCCAATGATACAGGGACCGGTAATCGAAGCACTTGGGGCAACCTTAGCCGTGCGTGCAATCCAAACAAATTCATCCGTATGCTCGTATTCGTCTGCTGGAAGTGTTTTCCCTAGCGAGACGATAAACTCGCCGATATGAGCGAGAGCCTCCCACGGATAGGTGAGCTTTTCCAGTAGGGGAGCGGCCAAAGTATGAGAGAGATCAAGCAGCGAACCAACCGAGCACTCCATCATTCCACCGTCACCGACTTTGCCAGATTACGGGGTTTATCCACATCGCACCCGCGGGCGACCGCCATATAATAACCGAGCATTTGCATAGGAACGACCTCAATGGAGGGCATAAACAATCCCTTGGCACGCGGAAGGTAAATTACATGATCGCTGCATTCCTGAATGCCGGTATTATCCTCCGTAGTGATGGTCAACACCTGAGCGCCGCGAGCCTTAACCTCTTTAATGTTGGAGACGGTTTTGTCAACCAACTGATGGCAGCAAGCGAGCGCAACAACCAGGGTTCCCTCCTCAATCAGAGAAATGGTACCGTGCTTGAGTTCACCGGCGGCATAAGCCTCCGAATGGACGTAACTGACCTCCTTGAGCTTCAAGGAAGCCTCCAGCGCCACGGCATAGTCCACGTTGCGGCCCAAGTAATAGGCGTGCTCGATATCCTTGAATTGTTCCGCCAGCTTGCGGATGACGGCGTCATTATCTTCAATGACTTTTTTCACCAAATCGGGCAGCTTGATCAAGGAAGCCAGCAGAGGCCGAATTTCATCCGAACCCATGCGGCCCAGCTTATTGGCAATGTACATACCAATGAGATACATCATGGAAAGCTGTGTGGAATAGGCCTTGGTGGTGGCGACCGCAATCTCCGGCCCAGCCCAAGTGTACAGTACGTCGTCCGACTCATTGGCAATCGAGGAGCCGACCACATTGACGATCGATAGAATTCGTGCTCCGCGCCCTTTGGCCTCGCGCAAAGCGGCCAGAGTATCGGCCGTCTCGCCTGACTGGCTGATGATGATAACCAAATCGTGCTCGCCAACAATGGGATCGCGATACCGGAATTCACTGGCCAGATCTACTTCGACGGGGATACGGGTCATCTTTTCGATGATGTATTTACCCACAATACCCACGTGGTAAGCGGAACCGCAGGCTACAATGTAAATGCGGTCCAGCGCCTCGAGCTGCTCACGGGTGAGATGAATTCCGTCCAAAGCAATATCTCCGGCGTCGTTAATGCGGGGAGAAATGGTATCCTGAAGCGCGCGAGGCTGCTCGTGGATTTCTTTGAGCATGAAATGCTCGTATCCGCCTTTTTCTGCGGCGGCAACGTCCCAGGTAACCGTTTCGGCCTGCTTGATGACCGGCTCCAGATTTTCGGTATAAACCTTGACTTCAGAGGCGGTCAGATCAACAATTTCACCCTCGTTGAGATGATAGATCGTGCGGGTGTGAGATAGAATAGCCGGAATATCCGAGGCAATGTAATTTCCGTCTTCCCCCAATCCCACAATCAGGGGAGAGGCATTGCGAACGGCCACAAAACGGTCAGGATAGTCCGAGCAGAGAATGCCCAAAGCATACGAGCCTTCCAGCGCGTCCACCGTCTTTTTCACAGTTTTCAGCAGATCGCCATCATAATATTTTTCCAACAGGTGAGCGATTACTTCCGTGTCGGTTTCCGATTGGAAGGTTACGCCGGAGGCAATCAGTTCATTTTTAATGGATATGTAATTTTCGATAATGCCGTTGTGAACCACAGCAAACCGACCGCTGCTGCTCATATGAGGATGCGAATTCTCATCCGACGGTTTGCCGTGGGTGGCCCAGCGGGTGTGACCGATGCCGAGATGGGACTCCACCTTCGCGCCGCCGTCCAGCATATCGCTGAGGATTTGCAGACGTCCGCGCGCCTTGGAGATGCCAATCTTCTGATCGTCTCCCATATAAGCAATTCCAGCCGAATCGTATCCGCGATATTCCAAACGGGACAGACCGTCCAGCAGAATGGGCGCCACCTGTTCCTTACCTACGTATCCAACGATACCGCACATAACCAAATACTCCTTACATTTTACGAAATTCGCCGCCCCGCCGCCGCGTGCGGCAGATAAAGGGCTACTTGTTATCATTATACCCGCAAAAGGCCCTCTTTGCAAGTATTTCTTGCCACAGGCTTTTTGCCTTATTTCCAGATGTGGATTAGGTCGTTTTCTTGCAGCTTCATGACAATGATAATGAGAATTGGGAAAGCAAACATACCGAGCACCCCAAAAATTTGAAGCCCCAGGTACATAGACAGAAGGGTGACGATCGCTGGAATGCCGACTTGCCGGCCGATGATTTTGGGCTCGATGATATTGCGAATTACGGTAATGATGGCATACACGATAAAAAGTGACAGGGCGCGAATCCAGTTGCCGGCAATACATTCAATAATGACCCAGGGAATCATGATTCCACCGGTCCCCAGTACCGGAAGGATATCAAACACCGCGATTACCAGCGCAATCGCTATTGCGTAATCCACACGGATAATGGAAAGGCCAATGGCCAATTCGCCAAAGGTAATGCACATAATAATGAGATAGCCGCGCAGCATTTTCAAAATATTTTCTGTAAACAAACGCTTGGATTTCATCACAATTTCTTTGTGCTTGGGGGAGAGCTGGCGCAGTATGAAGGCGGTAATCTGATTGTAACCCGAGGTAATGAAGCAGCAGGCGATAATGGTAATGATAAAAGCGATAATGATGCCGGGCGTCCCGGCGATAATGGATTTGGCGGTGCTGGTTAACGCGTCGGAAGCCATACCCAGCCCGGCCGACATCAGTTCCCCCGGCATGGTTTCCATTGTGCTGGACAGACCGTCGGGTAGCGTGATCAGCCAGCCGCTGAATTTTTCACTCACCGACGAAAACAGATCGGACAGAGAGGGAACCAGCCCCGAAAGCCAGTCAACCAGTCCTTTCAGCTCCCGATATCCATAATATCCGGCCAGAATCAGCAGGGAGAAGCCGGCTGAAAGAATCACCACCACCAAAACCACCGACCAGATACCGCGCGGGATTTTGGACTTTTTATGAAGCCAGGCAACCGGACGCTGCAGCGCAATTGCACAAAGAAAACCAATAACAAAAGGCATGAGCCATAAAAAGGTGAATTTTAAGCATAACGCCAATAGGGCCACAATGATCGCAACATAAAAGAAATTTATAATAAACTCACGCCGTTTTTCGATAAATCCATGGTCTAGCATTTCCGCCATCCCCCTCCTAAAGCATGGTTATTGTTACCATATTACCTTATTTTACTCGATGATGCAACGACAAGATGATAACAAACACCAAACTTTCCAAGTATAGGCTCATTCCAGCTCCTCGACCGTCAGCTTTCCGCGAGAACGATAAAAGGTAGGCGGAACTCCTTCTTCCTTCGCAAAGGTTCTGGAAAACGCGTTGGTGCTGCTGAATCCAAGAAGATCCGAGATCTGCGCAATGCTCATCGAGGTGAACGAAATGAATTCCTTTGCCTTATTGATACGCACCGTGCGCGCATAGCTCATGGGCGGAACGCCGTAAATCTGTTTGAATACCCGCAGCAAATGAAATTTACTGATATGAAAATGCTCGGCCAATTCCTCCAGTGTCACCGCATGAGAATAATTTTCATCCAAATACCGCTTGACCTGCTGATATTCTGAAGCTACCACGGTCAGGTTGGGGTATTGCTCCATGCGGACTTCGCGCAGCAAATAGGCCCAAAGGGCAAGAAATTTGCTTTTTGTTTCAATTTGATACAATGGTTCCCGTGCGGTATGGGTGTTAATCACATCAAAAAGTAGGCGTTCAAACTCCAATAAATTACTTACGGCAATACGGTCCGGCATCTCCATTTCGCAGCCAGGCGCGGTAATATCATCGCGTATCATAGCAATCTCTCTTTGGTTTAATGTCTCTCTTGGCTGAAAATTGACCTTGACCTGCTCGGAATCCTCCTGTGCAATCAGATCAAAATGAATGTGCGGCTGATGAAGCTTGCTGCATCCCAGCAGGGAGATGGAATGCCGTTTGCCCGGCTTCAATAAAAAAATAGAACCTGCTTTGGCGTGATAGACCTCGTCTTCTATGGTAATACGTACTGCGCCCTCCTTAATATACAAAAGTTCCCAGTCAAATATAATCCGTTCGGGAACCTCCCACGGCGCGGCACAATAATTGTTCCATGCTACGCGAATATAAGGACAAAGCGATTGAAAGGAATTCATAATTTCCTCCTCCGTTTGAGCAGCAAAAATCATTTTGTACTTATGAACTCCATTATATGGCAACATGCGGCTGAAAGCAAGAACATAATTCCAGCTATGGTAGCTGCTAACGTCCGAAAATGTCGGCTGACCGACGCTGTTTTATATTTTATCTTGTGCAAGAAAGCCGTACGTGTTATAATAAATATTAATATATGAGCAATTATTTTGTAATCCTGGCAATAAAGGAGACGAACACGGTCATGCAGCCCATTATTGACGCACATTGTCATATTTACCCAGACAAAATTGCCGAGCGCGCAGCGAACAGTATTGGAAAATTTTATGATATTCCCATGAACCTTGACGGACGCGTGGACACTCTGCTTCGGGAGGAAAAGAAGGCTGGAATTACTCATTTTCTGGTGCATTCCGTCTCAACGCATCCCTCGCAGGTGAAAAATATCAACGAATTCATTGCCTCTCAGGTAGCGCATAGCGGCGGTTGTATGACCGGCTTCGGTACGCTTCATCCGGATAGTCCCACCATGGACGAAGATCTTGAGCATCTGATTGAATTGGGGCTCAAAGGGGTGAAAATTCATCCTGATGTACAGGGCTTTGCACTCGACAGTGAAAAATCCCTTGCGATGTGCGAGCGGCTGGTGGGCCGTCTGCCGGTGTTGGTACATACCGGAGACTATCGCTATTCTTTTTCCAATCCGCCGCAGGTGTCTCGCTTTTTGGAGGCGCTTCCCGGGCTAACGGTTATTGGAGCGCATTTTGGCGGTTGGTCGATTTGGGAAGAAGCCACGCAGGCTCTTGCAAAATACGATAATCTGTTGGTAGACTGTTCCTCTTCGCTCTATGCGTTGACACCGTCTGCAGCAAAGCAGTTGTTTTATCAATATGGCCCCGAGCGAGTGCTGTTTGGTACTGATTATCCCATGTGGAACCCCACGGAAGAGCTGGAGCGCTTTGCCGCAGTGGGGCTTACGCAGCGGGAGCAGCGTATGGTGCTATACGAAAATGCCGCCAGATTGTTGGGGCTTAGGCTGTGAGCGGGGAATGGCTGGCCGGTCTGGACGGGCGGCTGCGTTTGGCGGCTCAAATGGTCCCGCTGGGGGCCAGGACGGCCGACGTAGGCTGCGATCATGCCCGGCTGCCCATTGCTTTGGTGCGCAGTGGCCGCTGCCCTTTGGTAATTGCGAGCGACCTTCGGCAAGGGCCACTGAAATCGGCGCGGGATAATGTTGTCCGTGCGGGGCTGGAAGAGAAAATTCAGTTGCGCCAGTGCGACGGTCTCGACGGTATTGCGCCCGGTGAGGTCGATTGCGTGGTGATGGCCGGGATGGGCGGCATCCTGATAACGCAAATCATTGCACGCGCTTCCTGGCTGAAAGATCCGGCAGTGTGCCTCGTATTGCAGCCGATGAGCGACGCGCATCTGGTTCGCCAGGCCTTGTGGGAGAGCGGCTTTGCCTTAGAGCAGGAGCAGGCGGCTACCGCCAACCACCGGGTTTATACTGTCATGCGCTGTCGCTATACTGGCCGGATCACCGAGGCTACGCTGGCAGAGTGCTATGCCGGGCTGCTTCCGCTTGGTGGTCGGCAGGAGAGCTTGCGCTTGGAGCGAGAGGTGCGTGCGTTGAATGTGCAGATTGACGGAGTGAGCCGTGCGGGAAAAGAACCTCGACGGTTACAGGAACTGATCGGCATTCGCGATGAACTATGTGAGATGCTTGCACGTATGCCTTGTGCATCGAAACCGAAAGAAGAAATCCGCAAGTAAGAATGGTGATTATCATGAGTCAACCAATTATCCATGATATTTATCGGGCCATTGACGCCTTTGCTCCTTTTGCCTCGGCCTTGCCTTATGATAACGCAGGGCTGTTGGTAGGGGATGCGGATATCCCGGTTACGGGTGTGGCTTTGGGGCTGGATTTGACCTGCGAACTCATCGAATATGCTCATTCTAAGGGCTGCAATTTAATTATTACCCATCATCCGGTCATTTTCAAGCCGATTCACCGAATATCGGCCCGGCAGCCGGTCTACCTGCTTGCTCGATATGGTATGAACGCCATTTGTGCTCATACCAATTTGGATGCCGCTGTGGGAGGCGTAAATGACATATTGGCCCAAGCCATTGGTCTGGAACAGCTTGAACCGTTGGCCGACCCGGAGTTTCCCGGTCATCCGCCTATTGCACGGGTTGGATGGCTTGCGCGGGAACAAACTGCGCGTGAGCTTGCTTCTCATGTGCGTATGGTTCTGAACGTGGATGCGGTAGGCTATGCCGATGCCGGGCAACCCATTCGCCGGGTAGCGGTCTGCGGCGGTGCGGGCGGCGATTTAATTGCTCCGGCCCTCTCCGCTGGCGCACAGGCGCTCATTACAGCCGATTTACGTCATCATGAGCTGCTTGACGCGATTTCGTCCGGAATTACGGTGCTCGACGGCGGCCACTTCGCAACCGAACAACTGGTGATGCGCCCGCTGTGCGAGCGGCTTGCCGACTTGTTTCCTCAAACCCCCATGCATTTATTTGATCAGCAAAATCCGCTTCGTTTTGCGACGTAATGTAAGACAGCATTGGATTTTGGATAGAGTGTATAGAGAGGATATGACAATATGCAACGACAAAAACGAGTTTTGGCTGTTCACGACATTTCCTGTGTGGGAAAATGCTCTTTGACCGTCGCGCTTCCTATTTTATCCGCGGCAGGCCTGGAGTGCAGCGTGCTTCCTACGGCAGTGCTATCTACGCATACGGGGGGATTTACCGGCTATACCTTTCGCGACTTGACCAAAGACATTGAGCCTATCTATCGTCACTGGCAAACGCTGGGGCTTCAATTTGACAGTATCTACACGGGATATCTGGGGTCTTTTGAACAATTAGAGCTGGTAGGCGGTTTGATGGATTCGCTGACAGGGGAGAACACGCAGATTGTCATTGACCCGGTTATGGGTGACAACGGTGTGCTTTATCCCTTATTTGATGCTGCCTTTGCAAAAGGTATGGCGAATCTGTGTGCCAAAGCCGACCTGATTGTTCCTAATTTGACTGAGGCTGCCTGGATGCTAGAAGAGGATTATCAGGAGGGACCCTATACCGAGGAATATTTGGAAGGGATTTTGCGTCGGTTAAGCGATATGGGGCCGCGGCAGGTGGTACTTACGGGAGTCAATCTGGACGAGCGTCATTTGGGCGCGGCAGTATACGACCGGGAAACCGACCGGGTGGAATACGCTATGGAAGAACAGGTAGAGGGCTACTACCATGGTACGGGGGATGTGTTTGCCAGCGCGCTGGTGGGGGCGATTCAAAACGGGCTGAGCCTGCGTGATTCCGCCCAGGCGGCGGTTGATTTCACCGTGGCGTCGATTCGCCGCACCCATGCGGAGGGGACGGACATCCGGTATGGCGTTAATTTTGAAGCCAACCTGTCGCAATATATGACCTCAATTGGTGTTGACTGACAATACGCTCAAAAAGCCTGCGACGGTACTCTGACAGTATCGCCGCAGGCTTTTTTCATCGTTGATATTTTTACCGCTGCACCCGGCCGGAACCGTCGCCGCCGGCCAGCGCAAGCACCTCATCCCGGTTGACCAGATTAAAATCTCCTTCCACTGTGTGCTTGAGGCAAGAGGCGGCTACGGCAAACTCCAACGCGCCGTCATCGTCCATTCCCGCGCTCAATCCATAGATCAGCCCTGCGGCAAAGCTATCTCCGCCGCCCACCCGATCGACGATATCAATTGCATATCGTCTGGAATGCAAACATTCATCGCCGTTGTAGAGCATAGCAGACCAATTGTTGCGCGAGGCCGAAACCGATTCGCGCAGTGTGATAGCCACTTTCTGGAAAGAAAAACGCTCGCAAAGCTGCCGGGCAACCGATTGATAACCCGCCAAATCGATCACTCCCTTGGTGATATCGGTCGCCCGGCAGCTT
>CABQCM010000034.1 GCA_902462665.1 uncultured Oscillospiraceae bacterium
CAGCCGGGCGGGCAATTTCCCACTTCTATTATATACACGCCGGCGCGCGCCACAATACCAAACTGTTAAATTTTGCGTAAATTTCCAAAAAACTCGGCTAAAATACCGCCGCATTCCTCCGCCAACACCCCAGTGGTGACCCGTGGGGTATGATTGTAATCCACAGCGAAGAGATGAATGAGGGAGCCGACCGAACCCGCCTTGTCATCCACCGCACCGTATACCAGGCGGTCGATGCGGGCGTTGATAATCGCTCCCGCGCACATGGGGCATGGCTCGAGGGTAACATAAAGTGTACAGCCGCTCAAACGCCAGCTTTGCAATGCGGCGCATCCACGGTCAATGACCTCGATTTCAGCATGAGAGAGGGCGCTTTGGCGCTGCTCCCGCCGGTTGTGCCCAGATGCGATAACCTCCCCCCCGCGAACCAACACCGCGCCGACCGGCACCTCGCCCTCTAAGGCGGCCAGCCGCGCCTCGTCCAATGCCAGGCGCATATATCGTTCGTCGTCCATCAAACGGATTTCCTCCTTTGCCGCGGCGATTCTATGATACCGGCGCTTCCTCCCAGATGGTAGGCGCGTTGACGATGGCCTCGGGTACAGCCTCCTCCAAAAAAGGACGCAGCGCGGTATAGCGCAGGGTACGCTTGTCGTTTTCCACCATCGCGGCCACAAGAGCGGAGGAGCCCACCATGACCAGCAACCGTTTGGCCCGCGTTACCGCGGTATAAAGCAGATTTCGGTAGCACAGCGGCGGCGGCGCTCCCAGCACCGGGATAACCACGCACGGATACTCGCTGCCCTGGCTCTTATGCACCGTTACGGCGTAGGCAAGCTCCAAATCGGCTGCGTCCGACTCGGTATATAGCGCCAGCCGGTCGTCAAAGCGCACCGACAGATACCCCTTGGAACGGTTGATTTCCTCCAGAATGCCGATATCTCCGTTGAATACCCCCGTACCGTCCTCCTCGTCCGAGCGGGACCAAAGCAGCTCGTAGTTGTTTTTGTTCTGCATTACCTTGTCCCCCTCCCGCAGGAGCACCCCGCCGACCGTCAGCTCGGCCTTATCCAGAGCGGGGGGATTGAGCGCCTCCTGCAGCCGGGCGTTGACCGCTACCGTCCCCAGAGCCGTTTTGCGGGAGGGACAGAGAAGCTGAATGTCGTCTAAGGGAGAAAAGCCGTACGCTTTGGGCAGGCGGGTGGCGCACAAATCGGTCAGCAGGCGGGCGGCGCGCATGGGATTGCGCTCCTCCAGCAGGAAAAAGTCGCCGTCCCGCCGGGCAAGCTCCGGCAGCTGACCGGTGACGATGCGGTGAGCGTTGAGCACGATCAGACTCTGCATGGACTGTCGAAAAATCTCGGTCAGGCAGACCCAGGGAATGCGGGCGCTTTGCAGCAGATCACCCAGCACATTTCCCGCCCCCACCGAAGGGAGCTGGTGGTCGTCCCCTACCATAACCAGACGACAGCCCAGCCGCATGGCCCGCAGCAGGCTCTCAAACAGAGGCACGTCAACCATCGAAAGCTCGTCGACAATGACTGCGTCGCAGTCGAGCGGGTTGCGCTCATTGCGGGCAAAATTGGCTTTGTTCGAGTCGGTCCACTCCACCTCGAGAAGCCGGTGAAGGGTCTTTGCCTCCGCACCGGTCAGCTCGCTCATACGCTTGGCCGCCCGGCCAGTCGGGGCGGCGAGGGCGATGTTCATCCCCTGCTTCTCCATAATACTCAAAATTGCTTTGAGGGTGGTGGTTTTGCCGGTGCCGGGGCCGCCGGTAAGAATGAGGATTCCCTTGCGCAGCGCGGCGTGAATGGCCTGCCGCTGGCGTGTTTCATACACGATGCCCTGCTCGACCTCAATGCGGTCAATCTCGCTGTCCGGCGCCATGGCCAGCGGCGGTGGAAACTGCATCATCATGGCCAGCCGCCCGGCAATATAATGCTCGGCGCGATACAGGTAGGGCAAAAAGAGCAGCTCCTCCTTCCCTTCCACACGCGCAATCAACGCCTCCTGCTCAATGAGCCGGTCGCAGGCGACGTCCACGCTGTCCCGCCCGACCGACAGCAGAGCGCAGGAAGTTTCTAACAGCTTTGAACGCGGCAGACAGGTGTGCCCGTTGCCGGTGTTGTGACGCAGGACATGCAGCACCCCGTTGTCCACCCGAAACTCATTGTCCTGCCCCAGTCCCATCTGGGCGGCAATGTCGTCCGCCCGGTCGAAGGAAAACCCAATTTCCGACGAGCACAGCACGAAGGGATTGGCCTCCACCTGATCGGCCGAAGCGGGACCGAGCGCCTGATAAATCCGCAGGCTTTCTTCCGGCGAGATGCCATACTGGGACAGCCGCAGCATAATCTCCCGCATGCCGAAGAGCTGCTCGTACCGCTCGCCAATTTCGCGGGCCTTGGCTTTGGAAATCCCCTTGACCAGCGCCAGGCGTTCCGGCTCCTTTTCCATCACCTCGAGAGTACGCTCGCCGAACGCCTCGACGATGCGGCATGCGGTAGAGGGCCCCACCCCTTTGATGACCCCCGAGGAAAGGTACTTCAAAATCGCCTCGCTGGTAGCCGGGCGAACCTGCTCGCATTGGGCGGCGTGCAGCTGACGGCCGTACACCCGATGGGTTTCCCAGCTCCCCTCCAGACGAAGAATATCCCCCTCGTGCACCATGGGAAGGTTGCCCACCACCGTAATAAGCTCCCCACCGTCGTTGAGCCGCAGGACGGTATAGCCGTTTTGTTCATTGCGAAAGGTTACCGTTTCCACTGTGCCTTCCAGCTGTTCCGTTTGCTCCACCGTCCATCCTCCCCGCTTTGCTTGATAGGGTATAAAGTATCAATTTATTATACCGTTACATCGCGGCGAAGTCAAGCAAAGGAACGACCGGCATTTCGCTCCGCCATAACCAAAAGGGATTGATATCCACCATTCCGGCGTAAGCTTCCCCAGCGTAACGACTGCTTTTCTCTCATAATCCAGCATAATTTCAACCGACGGATAATCGTCGGACATTCGCTGAACCATGAGCTCGCAGCAAGCGCCGCATGGAGCGCCGGTTTTTCCGTCCGGCATAATGGCAATCACTTTTTGGATTTTGTATTCCCCATTTGTAATCATATTAAAAATGGCGTTTCTTTCCGCACGTAGACGAAGCAATCCGGATACAACGCGCCGCAGGGCGGCAACTTTGGCCGCCAGCCGCGTTGCCGTTCATAGAAAAGCACTAGCTTTCCGTCTTCCGGCGCCTTGCCGACGACCAAAGCTGCGCGGCCTGCGGTCGAAGATTTTTCGCGCCGGGCATTGAAGCGCCGGGAAGGCGCTCGATGCAGCCATGCTATCGCATGGCGAAGCAACGTAACACCCCCGGCGTTTCAAGACCTTCGCGTAAAACGCATTGTACCCGGATTGCTTCGTCTATCCCAGAGTCGAACATGTATCGACGCACCCCCCTACATAAATTCTGCCGGTGCTCGATCATACTGCCGCAGCAACGCCGCCGGCCTCGACATAATAAGATATACGCTGATCCTTTGGAACTTTTAGGGCTGCGCGATATAGGTCATCCCAACTCGTATCCATTCGGCTTTCCTCCCTTGGTGATAGACGGCTCCTCGTGAGCGTAATCATATAAAATCTGAATTTCCTCCGGCAACTTATCCGGTAGCATGCGGTTCAGGCGTTCTTCGTTTCCGTCCAGGATAGCCTGCTCATAATACCAGCATTTAAAACGAATCATGGAAAGGGTGCGATTCATTTTTTCCATTTCTGCTTCCACAGCTTTCTTTTGATTAAGAAATAACTCTAGTCTTTGCTGGTAGGTTGTATTCCCCTGCGAACACCATTCCATAAACCGCTTAATATCTTTAATTTCCAAGCCGGATTTCTTGAGGCATTCAATTACATGCAAAGCCTCCAGTTCTTTGTCGGTAAATTTACGAATTCCGGAGCTGCGCTGCATATTCGGAAAAAGCCCCTCTTTATCATAATATCGAAGCGTCGAAATAGGAAGATGGAACAATTCGGATACCTGACCTATGGTATACATTTCGTTTCCTCCAAAAATTTTTCATTTTAATATTGACCTAAAGTTAGGTTTATGTATTATGATAAGAATATCACGAATGGACAGATAAGTCAATCTGGCCACAGGAGGTATGATGAAAAAAATTTTGATTCTCAGCACCAGCTTGCGAAGCAACAGCAATTCGCAGCAGCTTGCCGAGGCCTTTGAAAACGGCGCAAAAGCTGCGGGGCACGAGGTGGAGCAAATCACA
Organism: uncultured Oscillospiraceae bacterium; assembly: GCA_902462665.1. GTDB lineage: Bacteria > Bacillota > Clostridia > Oscillospirales > Acutalibacteraceae > CABQCM01. The sequence goes on from CABQCM010000034.1 coordinate 4,275, forward strand.
TTTCAAAATAAAGCGATTGCTTTTTGCAAGGGATGCCTGGCGTGCCAAAGGATCGGCCAATGCGTCATCCAAGACGACGCGCTGGAGATTACCGAAAAAATGAAGAAGGCGGACGTCATTGTGTGGGCGACGCCGATTTACTATTACGAGATGAGTGGTCAGATGAAAACCATGATAGACCGGGCCAATTCCCTTTATTCCTCCGATTACCGCTTTCGGGACGTTTATTTGCTTTCTGCGGCGGCAGAGGATGAGGAAGGCGTGGATGAGAGAACAATTCACGGCTTAGAAGGCTGGATCGCCTGTTACGAAAACGCGCGGCTTGCGGGAACTGTTTTTGCAGGCGGCGTCAACGACGCTGGAGAGATTGCAGGACATCCTGCGCTGGCAAAAGCGTATGAAATGGGCAAGGCCATTCAATAAGCTCAGGAGGGATTGTAATATGGAAGAAAAATTGGTTTTAACGCAGGAATGGGATAAGACCTTCCCGAAAAGCGACAAAGTCAGACACAGCAAAGTAACCTTTCATAACCGATATGGAATTACGCTGGCCGCGGATGCGTATGCGCCCACAAATGCGCAGGGCAAGCTGCCGGCAATCGCAGTAAGCGGGCCGTTCGGAGCGGTCAAGGAACAGGCCTCTGGATTATACGCGCAGACAATGGCGGAGCAGGGATTTTTCACCATTGCATTCGACCCGTCTTTTACAGGAGAAAGCGGCGGCATGCCGCGTTATGTTGCATCGCCGGATATCAACACGGAGGATTTTCAAGCAGCCGTTGACTATTTGTCCGTGCAGGAGCATGTCGATTCTGAAAAAATTGGCATCATCGGCATCTGCGGCTGGGGTGGCCTGGCGCTGAACGCCGCCGCCATTGACACCAGAATCAAGGCGACGGTGGCGTCCACCATGTACGATATGAGCCGGGTCAACGCAAAGGGGTATTTTGACGCGGAGGACAGCGAGGAGGCGCGCTATGAAAAGCGCAAAGCATGCAACGTCCAAAGAACCATAGACTACAAAAACGGCTCCTATGCTCTTGCCGGCGGCGTAGTTGACCCGTTGCCGGAGGACGCTCCGTATTTCGTCAAGGATTATCACGATTATTACAAGACAAAGCGCGGGTATCATATCCGCTCTCTCAATTCCAACGGCGGCTGGAACGCAACGGGCTGTCAATCTTTTTTAAATATGCCAATCATGCAGTATGCTTCGGAAATTCGCAGCGCGGTTCTTTTGATTCATGGAGAAAAGGCGCATTCCTGCTACTTCAGCAAAGACGCTTATCAGCTTCTCCAAGGGGAGCAGAAAGAACTGCTCCTGATCCCAGGGGCCGTGCATACGGATTTGTACGATAAAAAAGATATCATTCCGTTTGATAAGATGACCGAGTTTTTCAAAAAATCTTTTCGGTAAAGAGGGGGACGATACCATGGCAGTAAAACAGACCGCGGGAAGAGACGCCTTAAACGATTTCGCGCCCAAGTTTGCACAGCTTAACGACGACGTATTGTTTGGCGAGGTGTGGTCAAGAGAGGATAAACTCTCCTTAAAAATACGTTCTATTGTTACGATATCGGCCCTCATCAGCAAAGGCATGGTCGACAGCTCTTTTCAGTACCATTTGGCGTCTGCCAAAATCAACGGCGTTACCAAAACAGAGATGGCCGAGATTTTGACGCATCTCGCCTTTTATGCAGGATGGCCGAATGCCTGGGCGGCATTTCGCATGGCAAAAGAAATTTATGCTGGCGACGACAGCGTCGAAGAACACGGCGGATTCTTTGGTCAGGGAGATCCCAACATCGCATACGCCAAATATTTTACCGGAAACAGCTATTTAAAGCCGCTCACCGCGAATAAGTCGGGCGTGTTCATTGCCAACATTACCTTTGAGCCGGGCTGCCGCAATCATTGGCATATCCATCGCGCATCGAAAGGAGGTGGTCAAATCCTACTCTGTGTGGACGGCCAAGGCTGGTATCAGGAAGAAGGAAACAAGGCGCAAAGCTTGCAGCCGGGCGATGTGATAACCATCCCGGCTGGGGTCAAGCACTGGCATGGGGCAAAAGCAGATAGCTGGTTCAGTCACCTCGCTCTCGAGTGTCCGGGAGAAAACACTTCCACCGAATGGTTGGAGCCGATCGCGGATGAATTATACGATAAATTATAAATCAAGTGTTTTCCTATCCGATACAAACCAAAAGCCTCTTAAAGCTTGACAGATGGAATAGTCTGTGTTAATATTCATACTCCGCTCAACATGATACCGCCAATCGAAATGGGAGGATCGTATGAATATAGAACACTTGACTGACAACGGGACTGATATTGCGGTCATTTCCAGTGATCGGAAGATAATTGTCGACGTACAATCCGCTTTGGATATGGCAATGACCGTAAAGTATGAAACGAATACGACCAAAATTGTGATTGACAAAAACTTGATATGCGACGATTTCTTTATCCTTAGCACAGGAATTGCAGGCGAAATTCTTCAAAAGTTTATAAATTATCAAGTGAAACTCGCGGTTTACGGCGACTATTCGCATTATACCAGTAAGCCGTTAAAAGACTTTATTTATGAATCCAATCAAGGGAAGGACTTCTTTTTTGTATCAACGAAAGAAGATGCGATTCAAAAGTTGACTTGCGCAGGATAAAAACAAACCATTTCTTTTTTGTCGGTCAGCAGTCCAGCATGGGCCGCCTGGTTAGCCGATATCGGCAAAAAAATTCAAAGCCTGAGCAATACTGGGAGCATTTCGAGATTGGCATGGTCGTTTATTGGTTTCGTGATAAAAAAAGAGCCTCTGACTCTATCAGAGGCTCTTTTTTCTACAATTATCATCCACTTTTGTGCTTCCCCGCTTATGACGGAAATAACATTCCCTCCACATAGGCATCCATAAAGACCGGGTCGGTAGACAGCTCGAGCGTCTCTACTTTCTTTGACAAATGCTCGCTTTGCTCCAGCATGGTGCGGCTGAGCAGAGTCATACAAGCTCCCGTTCCGGCCGCGTTGCCCAGCACGGTTGATTTTCCGGCAAAGCCGGGCAGAATCAACCCGATACGCTCGGCCGAGCGCACATCAATGCAGCTTCCAAAACCGCCCGCAATCAGAAAACGCTCTACCTGCCCAGCTTCCAGTCCCGCTTTGGCCAACAGCGCCGTCATACCGGCGCAGATGGCCGACTTCGCCAATTGAATGGTGCGCACATCCCGCTGGGTAATTGCCACCGAGGTCCCCGGCAACCGAAAAGCGGGGGAGTCGTCAATCTCGGTGATACAGTCCTCATAGCCGTGACCGTCTTCATTGAGATATCCGCTCTCGTCCAGTACCCCAGCGTCAAGCAGCACGGCCAGCGCATCGACAATGCCCGAGCCGCAGATTCCCTTGGCCTCTCCCCCGTCCAGCACATGCGAGACAATGCGACCCTGCTCAAGCGTTACCCGGTGGATAGCCCCGCTGCGGGCGTTCATCCCGCAGTGCAGCCCCGCCCCCTCAAAGGCCGGGCCTGCGGCCGTCGAGCATCCATACAGTCGATCGTCGCAGCTCAGCACCATCTCCCCGTTGGTTCCAATATCACACAACAGCTCAATGCGGGGCTTGTTTGAGCTTGCCGGCTGCGCAAAACCAGCGGCCAAGGCCGCTGAGGTGATATCCCCGCCTACATAGGCCGAAATTACCCGGGTGAGGTAGACCGTCGCATTCGGGCGCAGCGCCAGGCCCAGACTTTCGGGAGATACCATACGTCCAAAGCTGTCATCCTGTCGAAAGGGGGCGGCGGCAATCGACGCGGGATTCTCGCCGCACAGCAGATACAGCATGGCCGTATTGCCGGTAATCGTCAAGGCGTTAAGCTCTCCAACCGAAAAACCGGCCGAATCGCACAGGCTTTTTAACAGCTCAGCCAGCTCCGTGCGAACTGTCTCAGCCAGCCCCTGCGCGGCTCCATTCAAAGCCTTATCCAACCTGGAAATGACATCCGCTCCATACGAAGCCTGGGGGTTTTTGGCCGAGCCGGCCGCCAGCCGTATCCCATCCTCCAGACGATAAAGATATGCCGCCAGGGTTGTGGTACCAATATCCACGGCCGCACCCAAGCCGTGCGCCCAAGGTTCCGACACAAATTCCGGCAGCACTCCCTGGGTCAGAATGTGCTCTTTGCCCTCGTCGGTAGTCAGTTCTACCGTTACATCCCCCAGCACGGTCGCCATACAGGCAAACCGTACCCCCCGCTCCAGTTCCTCCGGTGAAAGCAAAGCGCGTTCCCGATCGGACGGCGGGGACAGCTCGCCGCGCGCTACGACGCGGCATTTGAGACATTGCTGCCGTCCCCCGCAGGGCATGTCGATCGGCAACCCCCGGCCGGCCAGTGCCTCACACAGCAACATGGGAGCAGATAACTCGATTATTTTTGTGCTGGCCGCCTGTCGAATGGTGCAATTCATATTGCCTTCACGCCTTTCAGATGGTATAATGTCCGC
>CABQCM010000035.1 GCA_902462665.1 uncultured Oscillospiraceae bacterium
CGGAAACCGAAACGACCTGGAAACCTACCGCCGCGGAGTCGCCCTGCACAAAACCGACCTGGATTATGGCAACCAGACCATGCAGCAGGGAATTGAGTACGCGTATAATCAGTGGAATGTATACTACGGCTCCAAAGCCAACGGCGACGGGGACAGCGGTACCTATTACGCTTCCAAATACGCTCTTCGTTCGGCGGTCTGCCCGTGGATGGTGCTGGGATACTCCACCCATCGCGGGATTCCCAGCCCCGACGGCGTGGGATATATCGCTGGCGACGAGGTGCCTCTGGATACCAACATTATTCGTGATGTGGTCGACGAGCAGTGGGCCACGGGCGAGTACATCTACGCCGATTATTACGGCCTGACTCCCTTGGACCAGACCGAAGAAAACTGGATTGGCTGGGAGTACTATGACGAGCAGAAGGACAGCGGCTACGCCATCGCCTATCGCAGAGGAGCAGGGCAGGCGCAGCAGACCTTAAAGCTCAAGGGGCTGGACCCCAACAAAAAATACACGGTATTTTTTGAAGATAGAAACAATTATGCGACGTATACCGGCGCGGAGTTGATGTACAAGGGAATTCTGTGGACGCTGCCGGCTGACAAGACTTCGGATATCCTCTGGATCAGCGCTGCGTCCAACGGCGTGCGCCAGCGGTCGTTGTCGGTCAACGTCACCGGCCCTTCGGTCAATAAGCTGACTCAAAACTGGACGACGGGCGAATTGCGCGCGGCCATCTATCCGACCGGCGATTACTACGAATTCGCTATTCGCATGAACATGGCGCTTCGCGATACCTTCTTTGGCATGGGCGAAGGCCGGTATGAAGACGTCAGCGTGGCGGAGTACGGCGACGTAATCCGCGTGAACGATAAGACGCTGTCGCAAATTGAGAAAGAGGCTCCCGGAAGCGTCAAGCTGGTTTACGACGTGGACCTGCAAAATCTGAATGTGTACATTGCCAAAAATAATACGATTGGCTTTGCACCCGATCAGGATTGCTCGGTACAGATCGATAAGCTGACCACCCAGCAGAAGGTCTCCACGGCCAGACAGGTTGTATATCGCTATACGGCCGAGAATCAGGCCTGGGAGAAAGAAAGCGAAGGCGAGCTGTATGTGACGCTGGGAGACATTAACAAGGATGGAAGCATTGACGCCGCCGACGCGCTGCTGGCTTTGCAGCATTCGGTCAGGCTGATTACGCTCGATGAGACTCAGTTCCTGGCGGCCAACGTGGACAACAACGACCGGGTAGACGCTTCCGACGCGCTAATGATTTTGCAGTGCTCGGTAAAGCTGATTGACCCGAAAGATTTCCCCGCTGCTAAGAAATAAAAAGTGTCTTTTCAGACCCAAAAGAGGACGGAGCATTCCGTCCTCTTTTTGTATGTAATTCAGCTTGACACGCGAAGCTATGTTGGCAGACGAAAACATCTCTCTATCGCGAAAGATGTTTTTAGCATACGTTCCTTATTACCAATTGCGCAACTGCGTGGGGATATATGGTCGTACAAGGCATATTATATGGTCGAAAAAGACTATTGTGGGAGATTCAAGAGCATGCTATAATAAATCAAAATAGCCATGATTCACTTTTGCTCTGCCAGAGAGCAAGTGGCTTGCATGGCAGTAATTTTTTTGTCGGTAAGGATGGTGTCTTTCATGATTTTTGAAGATGGTGATCGCATTGTATTCGCAGGCGACTCGGTGACTGATATGGGCAGCGCGCAGCCGGTTGGCGAGGGATTGGCTGAAAATGTGGGGAGAAGCTATGTGCGCGTCATTGAAAATATGCTTGTGGCCTGGTACCCACAGCGAAATATCCGCATTACCAACTCCGGTGTCAGCGGCAATACCAGCCGGCATTTGCTTGCACGATTTGACCGGGATGTGGTGAACCTGAATCCCGACTGGGTCTCCATCTGTATCGGTATCAATGACGTTTGGCGTCAGTTTGACGCGCCTACCTTGACCGAGGAAGCGATTCTGCCTCAGGAATATGAGAAAAATCTGGAAGAAATGATTTCCAGAATTAAAGACAGGGTTAAAGGGATTTTCCTGCTGTCCCCTTATTATATCGAGCCTCTGCGGCAGGATGCAATGAGAAAGCGCATGGATGAGTACGTAGCGATCTGCGAGAAGCTTTCTCAAAAGCATGGCTGTATTTTTGTTGATTTTCAAAAGATGTACGAGGAGTTTTGTGCATTTCAGCACTCCGCCCGCATTGCCTGGGATCGGGTACATCCCAACCAGATGGGCGCTACGCTTATGGCAAAGGAATTTTTAAAGCATTGCGAATTTGATTATACTTTCGACTACAATGGATAAACAAACATAAGAGACTGCGATAAATGATACGATAAAAAGCACCCGATCGACACCATCCAGAGTGTCGCCGGGTGCTTTTGCCATATAATTTATCTAGACGAAACAATCGGGGTGCAATGTGTCGCAGAACGGTAGCTTTGACCACCATCCGCATTGCCGTTCATAGAAAAGCGTCAGCTTTTCGTTTTCCGGCGCCTTGCTAGTTGCCAAAGCTGCACGGCCTGCGGTCAAAGATTCTTCACGCAAAGCATTGGAGCGCCGGGAAGCGTGCAGTGCAGCCAGGCACCGCATGGCGAAGCAGCGTAACACACCCGGTGTTTCAAGGCTTTCGCGAAAAACACGTTACACTCTGTATGCTTCGTCGAAACAATGTTTTTTCGCTATCATATTCTCGTTTTTAATTGCTTCCAACGGCTTGCATTTGTTCCTCACGCCCCACAGCCAGCATAAGCTTAATGCGGTTTTCCTGGTTCACCCGGGTCGCGCCGGGGTCATAATCGATGGGAACGATATTCGCTTTGGGATGCAGCTCGCGGATTTTACGAATCATGCCTTTGCCCACAATGTGGTTGGGCAGACAGCCAAAAGGCTGAGCGCACACAATGTTCGGATACCCGCTCTCGACCAGCTCGATCATCTCGCCGGTAAGCAACCATCCCTCGCCCATCTTGCTGCCATAACCGATGACTCCGCCCACCAGCTTTTTTACGTGAGCGTAAGAGCCGGGCGGGGTGAATTTATCATGCCGCTTGGCCGCGCGGACCACCGCTTGCTCGACGCCGGTAAGGTAGTTGAAAAGCAGACCGATCGCCTTGGCTTTCGCACGGCTTCCGCCGTACAGCTTGATGTCCTCTATGCGGTTGTCGATCTTAAACAGCATAAAACCAATCAGGCCGGGTACCATGACTTCACAGCCCTGGTCATACAAAAAATCCTCCAAATGATTGTTGCCTAGGGAGGAATATTTTACAAAAATTTCTCCCACGATGCCGACGCGGGTCTTGTTGCGCTCGCCGGTGGGGATGGCGGCAAAGTCATCCGAGATGCGCTCGAGCAGCGGCTCCATTTCCCGCCGAGAGTTGGCCTTGCCTTTGGAGATGAGGCCGGTCAGCCGGCGCACCCACTCGTCGGTCAGCCGTCCGGCCGCGCCCGGTTCGATTTCATAGGGACGAACCTGATTGTACAACAGCATCAGCAGGTCGCCGTAGGCCAGCACCGACAAGCACTTGCGTACCAACGACAGGGTCAGGTGGAATCCGCTGTTTTTCTCCAGCCCCGACATGTTGAGCGAGATTACCGGGATGCTGCCCAGCCCCGCTTTGATCAAAGCCTTGCGCAATAGATGAATATAGTTGGAAGCACGGCAGCCGCCGCCGGTTTGAGTAATCATGAGAGCAGTCTTATTTAAATCATATTTCCCGCTTTGCAGTGCGTTGATAAACTGCCCGATGACCAATAGCGCGGGGTAACAGGTGTCGTTGTGAACGTATTTGAGGCCTGCGTCGACCACCGCGCGGCCTTCGTTTTGCAGGATTTCCAGACGATATCCGTTTTCACGAAATACATTTTTGAGCAGCTCAAAATGGATGGGGGCCATATTGGGCACCAAAATGGTGTAATCCTTGGCCATTTCCTTGGTGAATTCCACCCGCTGCGGTAACTGTCGGGTCATGGAGAGGCTCCTTTCCAAAATAGGGGTGAAAAAGGCTTATGTCAAGCAGGGGAGTGGTTTGACCCGGCCTGCTCCAGCGCCGCAAACAGGCTGCGCAGACGGATTTTTACCGCGCCCAGATTGGTGATTTCGTCAATCTTGATTTGGGTGTAAATACGTCCGCCTTCCTCCAGAATGGCGCGGACCTCGTCGGTGGTAATGGCGTCCACCCCGCAGCCAAAGGAAACGAGCTGCACCAAATTAAGGTTTTGTTCCTGCTGGTCGCAGATATATTTGGCCGCCGCATACAGGCGGGAATGATAGGTCCACTGATTGAGCACACCAGTGGGGAAGGAATCGACCAAATGGCTGACGGAATCCTCGGTCACTACCACCGCGCCCAAATCGCAGATGAGGGTGTCGATGCCGTGATTGATCTCCGGGTCAAGATGATACGGCCGGCCGGATAGAATAATCGCCGGCATTTTTTTGGCGCGGGCCAGATCGAGATATTCGGCCCCTTTTTGCCGCACCCGAGCGAGAAAGGCGTGATACTCCTCGTAAGCCGCATCGGCGGCGGACTGAATCTCTTTCTGAGGGATGGCGTCGAAATACTTTGCTAGAATGCTCCGCATCTTTTTCACAAAATCGTGCGGGCGATGCAGTCCGACGTAATCCTGAATGAAGGTGGCTTTCCGTAGCTCCGGCATATTGGCCCCAATCACCTCGGGATAGTAGGCCACAACCGGGCAGTTATAGTGGTTATCTCCCAGTCCTTCGTCGAGGTTATAGGACATGCAGGGGTAGAAGATGGTGTCAATTCCTTCATCCAGTAGGGACTGCACGTGGCCGTGCAGAAGCTTCGCCGGATAACATACCGTATCGGAGGGAATGGTGCTCTGTCCCTTGAGATACAGTGAACGGGAAGAGGGGGGAGAGACGATCACCTCAAAGCCAAGCTTGGTGAAAAAGGTGTGCCAAAAGGGAAGCAATTCAAACAGGTTCAGCCCCATGGGAATACCGATGCGTCCGCGCGGCCCTTTTTGCGGCCGGTAGGAGGCCAGCAATTCCCGTTTGTATTCAAACAGATTATAGCGTTTGCGCTCGGAGCCGTGCAGCAGAGGGCGCTCGCAGCGATTGCCGCCAATAAACCGGCGTCCGCCGTCAAAGGTGTTGACGGTCAAACGGCAGTGGTTGGCACAGCCGTTGCAGGGGACGGCCTTGACCTTGTGGGTGAAGTGCCGGAGCCCTTCGGCGGTGAGAATGCCGCTTTCGCCTGATCTGCGTTCTTTGGCATACAAAGCCGCACCATAAGCGCCCATCAGCCCGGCAATGTTGGGACGTACAACGTCCCGCCCGACTTCCTGCTCAAAAGCACGTAGCACCGCGTCGTTTAAGAAAGTACCGCCCTGAACGACAATGTGCTCGCCGAGATCGTCGGCGCTTGCAGCGCGAATCACCTTATAAAGCGCATTTTTCACCACGCTGATGGATAATCCGGCCGAGATGTTTTCTACGCTCGCGCCATCCTTTTGCGCCTGCTTGACCGAGGAATTCATAAACACGGTGCAGCGTGAACCGAGATCGACCGGACGATCGGCCGTCAGGCCCAGACGGGCAAAGTCGGCGATGGAATACCCCAGCGTGGCCGCGAAGGTCTGCAAAAAGGAACCGCAGCCCGAGCTGCAGGCCTCGTTGAGAAAAATGTTGTCGATGACCCCGCCTCGAATTTGGAAGCATTTAATGTCTTGACCGCCGATGTCGATGATGAAATCAACGTCCGGCCGAAATTTTTGAGCCGCCTTAAAGTGGGCGACCGTCTCGACCAAACCGCCGTCAAGCCCAAAGGCATTTTTCATCAGTTCTTCGCCATAGCCGGTCGAAGCCGCTCCAGCAATGCGGATGCCGGGATAGGTTTGGTATAAATCGCTTAAAAATTCCCGCACCAGACCGACCGGGTCGCCGTTACCGCTGATGTAGCGGGAACAGAGGATGGTTTCATCCTCGTGCATCGCCACCGCCTTGACGGTGGTCGAGCCGGCGTCGATGCCTAGATAAATTGGTTCGCCGGGGGTATGGGTATCCATTTGGGGAACGGCGTCGCGCTCGTGCCGGGCGCGAAAAGCCTCATATTCCTCCTGTGAGCCAAAGAGAGGAGCGCAGCTCTGGTAACCGCCCTGCGCGGTATAGGAACGCACCCGCCCAGTCAGTTCTCCCAGATTAACCTGGGATTGATCGGGGGACATAGCCGCGCCCAGTGCGACGAAATACAGCGAATCCTCCGGGCAGATGCCCTCCACCCCCAACGTTCGGTCGAAGCTGCGGCGAAGCTCGGAAAAAAAGGTAAGCGGGCCGCCGAGATAGACCACTTGCCCCTCGATTTTGCGTCCTTGCGCCAGCCCGGCGACCGTCTGATTCACCACGGCGGTGAGAATGCTGGCGGCAATGTCGTTTTTCATCGCCCCCTGGTTGAGCAAAGGCTGAATGTCCGACTTGGCGAACACACCGCAGCGGGAGGCAATGGTATAGATTTTATCGTATTGCTTGGCGATTTCGTTGAGCTCGGTAGGGGTGATATTCAGCAGGGTGGCCATTTGATCGATAAAAGCCCCCGTACCGCCGGCGCAGGAGCCGTTCATGCGCACCTCCATGCCACCAGAGAGAAACAGGATTTTCGCATCCTCGCCCCCCAGCTCAATGACGGCGTCGGTGCCAGGCAGACGATGGGATACGGCCAGCCGGGTGGCGTAAACCTCCTGCACGAAGGGAATGCCGAGATCATCGGCCAGCCCCATACCGGCCGAGCCGGAAATACAAAGAGTCGCTTGTTCATTTTCGCCGAGCTTTGATGCAATTTCAGACAGCATAGCGGCCGTTTTTTCGGTGATGCGGGAGAGATGGCGCTCGTAATTTTTATAAACAATATTACCCGCATCATCCAGCACGACGCATTTTAATGTGGTCGAGCCGACGTCCAGCCCAATTTTCATATGGTCATTTCTCCCTTACCGCCGTTACTGAGTGAGGCTACAGTTCGACAAATTATGAATTCATTTTACATAAATTCGAGCGTGGTGTCAATCGTAAACCGTACATTTTCCGGCATTTTCATAAAAAACAAACCATTGCGCTCCGCTTTTCGTAGAAACCGTGGACAGCCCTCTATGTTCTATGCATATGTGCCCCATCCTTTTATCATGACGGCGGGCCGGGAGAACTTCGCTTGACTTCCCCTCGAAGGTATGGTATAGTTGAAATTAATCCATTTCGTTCACGTGAACGCGACGTAATATAACTTTAATTTCCGACACAGGAAACAGCACGCGGATTTCCTGTGTCGGAAGCAATCAGGAAAGGTGTGGGTTAAGATGACACGAAGCGAAGCGACAAGCCGGGCGGCCGCGCTGGTTGCCCAAATGACGGCGGAGGAAAAGGTATCCCAGATGCTGTATACTTCCCCCGCGATTGAGCGGTTGGGAATCCGCTCTTATAATTGGTGGAACGAGGCGCTGCACGGGGTGGCCCGCGCCGGGTTGGCTACCGTATTTCCGCAGGCCATTTCGATGGCCGCTGCTTTCGACCCTGATTTGGTTCAAGGCGTCGCCGACACCGTCGCCAAGGAGGCACGGGCCAAGTATAACGCCGCCCAGGCTAAGAATGACCATGGCCAATACAAAGGGCTGACCTTCTGGTCGCCTAATATCAATATTTTTCGCGATCCCCGATGGGGCCGCGGGCACGAAACCTACGGCGAAGATCCTTACTTGACCGCCACGCTCGGCAAGGCGTATGTCCAAGGCTTGCAGGGCGAAGGGGAATTCCTCAAAGCCGCGGCCTGCGCAAAGCATTTTGCGGTGCATTCCGGCCCGGAACAGGATCGTCATTCTTTTAACGCCGAGGTAGGGGAACAGGATTTGTGGGAAACCTACCTGCCTGCTTTTGAACTGCTTGTAAAGGATGCGAAGGTCGAGAGCGTCATGGGCGCTTATAACCGTTTTAACGGCGAACCCTGCTGCGGCAGCCCGACCTTGCTGCAGGATATTTTGCGCAAAGCATGGGGGTTCGAGGGACATGTCGTGTCCGACTGCGGCGCTATTCAGGATTTTCATACCACGCATCATGTCACGGCGACAGGGGTGGAGTCAGCGGCTTTGGCGGCCGAAAACGGCTGCGACCTCAACTGCGGCGCGATGTATGGCTATCTGATGCAGGCGCTCGACCAAGGGCTAATTACCGAAGATAGGCTGACCGAGTCGGTTACCCGGCTGTTTACCACTCGGATGCTGCTGGGCGAATTTGAAGAAAAACGTCCCTTTGCCGATATCGGCATGGAATGGGTGGATCACCCTGAGCATCAAAAACAGAATCTTGAGGCCGCCAAGCGATCAATGGTGCTGTTAAAAAATAATGGTATCCTGCCCCTTTCGCCCGATTCGATTAAGTCCATTGCGGTCATCGGCCCGCAGGCCGACTCGATACGGGTGCTCGAGGGCAACTATAACGGTACGGCAGGGGAATATATTACCATTGCTGAAGGCGTGCGCAAAGCTTATCCTAAGGCGCGTGTTTACGTATCTCGAGGCTGTCATTTGTACTTGGATACCATCGAGGGAGAGACGGCCGATATGCTCACCGAAGCCG
>CABQCM010000036.1 GCA_902462665.1 uncultured Oscillospiraceae bacterium
CAGCGCCGTGGCGGCCGCCGCACCTTCCAATCCAAACGGAAACACCGCGACCAGCAGCGCGTCGAGTACCATATTGGTTACCCCCGCCGCCACCGTCACGATCAAGCCGAGCTGGGGCTTTTCAGCCGTAACAAAAAAGCTTTGAAATTCATATTGCAGCAAAAACGCGGGCAAAGCCAGCAGAATAATGCGTCCGTAGGCGACACAGTTCTCCAGCATAACGCCCTGCGCGCCGAGAAGAGACGCGATAGGACGCAGCAAAACAATACCCAGCACCGCAATGACAATACCGCAGGCAGCCGACACATAGACAAACAAAGAAAACAATCGTTTGGCCTTGTCCGGGTCTCCCTCGCCCATGGTTTTGGCGATCAACGCGCTGCCTCCCGTACCGAACATAAAGCCGACGGCGCCGAGTATCATCAAAAAGGGCATAATAAAATTGACGGCGGCAAAGGGCGTTTTCCCCACAAAGTTGGAAACAAAGAAACCGTCTACCACCCCGTAGATCGAAGTGAAAATCATCATGGCGATGGACGGCAGCGTGAACCGCATTAATTTTCGGTAAGTAAAGTGATCGGATAACGGAATATTCATTTTCATCTCCCAGTTTCTTCGGTGTTACCGCCGTGTCCCTCACGGCCTGGTTTCGTTGTATTTTCGCCCAGCGACTGCATTCTGCATCTCAGCGCGTCGGTATATCGGCCAAACAGGCGAACCATCGCTTCCTGTTCCTCATCATCTAAAATAAGCAACGCGTCGCACTCCGCCTCAACGACCCGGTCCACGGTATTTTGAGCCAGCTCGATTCCACGCGCGGTCAAAACAATTTGTTTTCCGCGGCGGCCCTGCATATGCAGCAGCTCAATATACCCTTTCTCTTCCAGATGTTTGAGAGCGGAGTGAACCGTCTGCTTGGGCTGATACGATGCATCGCAGATCCCGCTTTGGGTCGCGACCGCCTCGTCGGTACGCAGTACGTACAAAATCCAAAAGGCGCATTCCGAAAGTCCGAATCGTTTGGCCGCATCGCGGTAGAGATGATCGTTCTCCTTGACGACGCTGTAATACTCCGCCAGTCGTTTTTGCGCCTGTATATTGCCCATGAAAACCGTTCCTCCATTCCGTTGACTCTCCCAACAAAGAGTCCGAAATCAGACCTTAGCATTATAGTCTGATTTCGGACTCTTTGTCAAGTGCTTTTTACGGTTCCAGTTGACAACTTATTTTACAGACAAAATCGCCGCATCGCTCAAGACCGGATGACACGCACATTACTTTTTTGCTTTGGGCAGATTCCAATGAAAATGGGCCGCCAGAGCACGGATGAAAACCACGGCCGCCATACCGGCCAGCATAGCGGGAACACTGCCAAACCTCCACAACCCGGCGCACAGGACGGCGCCGGCCAAAGAGGCGGAGGCATAGACATGCTTGACGAAGATATAGGGCACCTCCTGAGCCAGCAAATCCCGCAGGACGCCGCCGCCTACGCCGGTAAGCACCCCCACAAAGACCAACAGAAAAAAAGTGGGGGTAGTCGCTCTCGTAAAAGCCAGTTCTATCCCAAGGACGGTGAAAGCTCCCAGCCCCAGAGTATCCATCCAAAACAGCAGCCGATTATAGTGAACCGGGTTGTGCATCAGCAACCGCCGAAGCCGCCGGGAGAAAAATACCGCCGAGGTTGCAATCGCCACGATAGCGCAGGTGGGATTCTGAAAGGCCAGAGGTGGCGTTACTCCCAGGATGAGATCCCGGATCACCCCGCCGCCGGTGGCAGTGGTCAGCCCTAAAATGCACACCCCAAAGATGTCCATATTCTTGTTCAGACCGATCATCGCCCCTGAGGCGGCAAAGGCCAACGTACCAAAAATATTTACCACAAAAATAAACGTATCCATACCGCTATTATATCGGAAAACGGGCGGTTGTCAACCGGTTTCCAACGCAACAGGACAAGGGACGCCGGATCAGCTTACGCTCAACGAGCAAAAGCCGGACTACATTTTCGATTTCAGCAACGAAACAAACCAAAACCCGAATTACAATTCTCCCTCATATTCCATGGAACGCATCGACATGCTTCCGTCCAGCTTCTGAAATTTCCCGTACCTCACAAAGTGCAGCCCGCACTTTTTCATCACATTACCCGAGGCAAGATTCGGCTCGCAATGAGAGGCGGCAAATTTTCGCGCGCCAAAGTGGATACGGGCATAGTTTATCATCGCTTTTACCGCTTCTGTCGCATATCCCATTCCCCAACAGTCGTATCGAAAATTATAGCCGAATCCCCAACAGCCTTTGAGAGAGCGAAACCCAATATCTCCGCTGCCAATCAGCTTGCCGTCGGAAATACGCTCGAACCCAAAATGATAGTTTTCACCCTGCTCGATGGAGGCAAGCCATTTTCTCACCTGCTCAATGTCTGTATAAGTGGTGTAAACCATATACCTCGAGACTCTCTCGTCGCTGACCCATTCAAACACAGCTTCCGCGTCGTCAAGGTTCAGAGGGCGCAGCAGCAGCCGTTCTGTATGGATCTGAATATGATGCTTCATCCTTCCCACCCACTTGGTATTTACTGAATTTCTGTTATCAAACCACGAAACAAACGGAAACGGTTCGGTCGATGACTTCTATTTTATCATAAAAGCGCCACGAATGGCAAATGCTGTTTTTCCATTTATGATTCATTAGCTTGTTCCTTTAGTGATTTCAAAAATACTACAGTCAACGCCGCAGCAACAATCATGGCGATGAAATCCGCAATCGGCGCGGCAAACAGGATTCCTTCTATGCCGAAAAATCTCGGAAGAATGAGGATCAGCGGAATAAAGCAGACGATGTCACGAATCATTGAGGAAATAACCGCCTGCGTTGGCTTTCCGACTGCCTGAAAGAAAATGGATGTCATTTTAATCGTGCAGGTGAATGTAACGAGCGAAAGGAAAATGCGGAAAGTTTTTTCGGCAAAAATCCAGTAATCTTCAGGATTGGGGATATTCGTCGGCGTTCCGAAAATGCGAACGACAGCCTGCGGCGAAAGTTCAAACAGTAAGGTGGAAGCCACGCCGATAACCAGCGTACATATAAGAATGGATTTGTATAGCTGTTTTACTCTGCCATAATTCTTTGCGCCCATATTGTATCCAATGATCGGCTGGCAACCAAGCACGATTCCCACAACCAAGTTGATAACGACCGTGAAAACCTTGCTTTCAATGCCGATAATAGCGATCGGAATATCCGCACCGTACTGTGATAGCGCACCGTATTTCGCCAACATAATGTTGCAGACAAGAGAGATAATGACGATTGTCATCTGCGTAATAAAAGAGGATGTTCCAAGCTTTAATGCGCCGCCGAACGCTTTGAAATCGGGAACAAAGCTCTGCTTTGTAAGCTTGAAGGTTTTGGTGCGGAAGAAATAAACCAGGCTGATGACAAAGGAAACAAATTGCCCGATAACAGTAGCAAGCGCTGCGCCTGTCATACCCCAATGGAAGCCGAAAATCATAACGGGGTCAAGAATGATATTGATTATAGCGCCCAGCAGCATAGAAGCCATCGACCACGCGGGACTGCCGTCCGCACGGATGACGGCGTTCATCATGTTAGAAAGCATATACACCGGAAAAAAGGCTAAAATGATATTGAAATATTCTACTGCCATACCGATACTGTTTTCCGACGCGCCGAACAGAGTCAAAAGCTGTGTTTTCAGGGGAAAGAAAATCGCCATAAGGACAAGGCTTGAAAAAAGCGTGACAAGGATACCCGTGCCGATCGCTTTATGCGATGACTGCATATCCCGCTTGCCCTGACAAATGTTAAGATAAGCGGCGCAGCCGTCCCCAAAGCACCATGCAAATGCCTGTGCGATAATAAAGATCGGGAAAACAACGCCGGTTGCCGCATTCCCGAGAGCGCTCAGTTCGCTGTTGCCGATAAATATTTGGTCAACGATGTTGTAGAGAGCACTCACTAAAAGGGAGAGTACACAAGGAATGGAAAATTTCAGCATCAGCTTTGAGATTTTTTCCGTTCCTAAAAATTGACTGGATTCTGACTGATTCATAATTGCCTCCTGAAACAATAGTATTGCGGAGTCTTTATCAGAGAGAAAGCTACCTGAAAACTACGAAGAACATAAAAATAAGAGCGCAGAATCGTCGTGATTCTACGCTCTTATGGCTGTTCGACTTATATACTATAGCAGAAAAGCCTTCATTTGTCAATCTCAAAGCTTTTGAAAAGTTAAAACAAAGCGTGCAGGAACAAGCTGAAAGATATATATAACAAAAAGAGCTACAGACTAGCGCAAAGATCTGTCAGCTCTTTATTTATGAATAGTCTGAACGTTATTCCCACTCGACGAGGAGGAAACCATTCTGTTTATAGATTTTTGCTTCTCGTTAGTCCTGTTCTTTTGATGATGCGATGTATCTGAATTATCCTGGATTAAATCGTCCTTGTTATCATTTTGTTTGAAATTTCAATACATATCGCACGAATGTAAGAACTTTTTTGCGAGTTTTCAATAACACCTTGACGCTTTCATAACTTTGTGGTATACTTCATGAAATTAAACACAAAAGCTATGATAAGAAATAGTAAGCATCTCGGATTTTCAGAGAGAAGGCGGTCGGTGCGAGCCTTTATTGAAAAGATGCCTAACCCATCTTTGAGCTGTGAGCTGAAATGTCAGTAAGCCTCGCCGGGTTCTCCCGTTACAGAGATATGGCATCGGAATTTTCCCGTGCCTGAAAGTGCGGATCATATCCGAATTTAGGTGGTACCACGGACTTAGATTTAGTTCGCCCTAAGCTGATGTAATGTCGGTTTAGGGCTTTTTTGTGTTCAAAAGCATAAAAACGGAGGTATCTTTTATGAAACTTGAAAAACTTGTCGGAGAGTCAGACTGTATCGTTGACAGCCACGCTTTGATGGTGCGCGGCGGCTATATGAAGTATGTTGCAAACGGTATTTTTTCTTCCTATATGCCGCTGAAAAGAGTAACCCGCAAGATTGAGCAAATCATCCGTAAAGAGATGGATGCCATCGACGGACAAGAAGTACAATTTCCTGTTGTTATGCCTGCTTCTATTTGGCAGGAGTCCGGCAGATACGAAAGTATCGGCAAAGAAATGGCTCGCTTTAATGACCGCAGCGGAAGTCCCCTTGTTCTTGGTATGACGCATGAAGAAGCCGCTGTTCACCTTGTCCGTGATTACGGGCAGAGTTATATGAAATATCCTTTTATGGTGTATCAGATTCAAACGAAGTTTCGTGATGAAGCAAGACCGAGAGCCGGACTGATTCGTGTGCGTGAATTCACCATGAAGGATGCTTATTCCTTCCATACAAGCCAGGCAGACTTAGAAGCGTATTACGATAAGTGTCATAAAGCTTATGAGCGCATATACGCAAGAGTAGGATTACCGGAGGTTCTTTCGGTTGCTTCCGATTCTGGTATGATGGGCGGTAGTATTTCTCATGAATTTATGCTACTCACCCCTATCGGTGAAGATTCTATTGCCATGTGTACGGAATGTGATTACCGTGCCAATATGGAAGCGGCGGAGTGTATCATTCATAACAAAAGAAACGATATTTCCGATGAACTGACTTTGGTACACACCCCGAACATTCACACCATTGAGGATGTTTGCGAGTTCCTGCATTGTGATGAAAAAACTTCCTGTAAGGCAGTTGTGTATCAGCGTAATTCCGATGACCATTATATCGTATTGTTTATTCGCGGTGATCTGGAGGTCAATGAAACCAAACTAACAAATCATTTAGGCTATGACATTCATCCGGCAGTTATTACCAAAGAAAGCGGACTTAACGCAGGATATATCGGTCCTATTAATTTGAACGGCAGTTTCACCGTCCTGTATGATCGTTCCCTTGAAGGAATGAATAATCTTTCTTGCGGTGCGAATGTATGCGAATATCACTACACAGGTCTTGATATGAGCCGTGATGTAAAAGGTGCGGAATACCACGATTTCGCCAAGATGCAGGAAGGCGGCATTTGCCCGCATTGCGGCAAACCCGCCATTACGGTATCCCGCGGCATAGAAGTAGGAAACATCTTCCAGCTTGGCACCAAATATACCAAGTCTATGAATATGACTTATATCGACGGCAACGGAGAAAAGCAGTATCCGATTATGGGGTGCTACGGTATCGGCGTCGGTAGACTTGCCGCATCAATCTGTGAAGCTCATCACGATGATTATGGACCAATCTGGCCTTTGGCAGTTGCACCGTGGCAGGTACACATCTGTGCTGTTCGTGCTGACGACGCCGAGGTTCAGGCTTACGCCGATAAGTTGTATGAAGACCTGCAAAACAAAGGGGTGGAAGTCATTTATGATGACCGCAGGGTTAGTGCCGGTGTCATGTTCTCGGATGCTGACCTGCTTGGTGTACCGTTCAGAATGATTGTCAGCCCCAGAAATATGAAGCAGAATATCGTTGAAATCGTTTCGAGAGATAAGAGCTTTTCTGCAAACGCTTCTATGAATAAGGCGGCGGATGAAGTGCTGAAAATACTGTCAGAAGCAAAATAAATTCTATTATAAAATGGCGGCAAGGAGATTTTCTCCCCCTGCCGCCGCTTTCGGTTAGGTGTAAATCAATTTATGATTTCTGTAGCTCTGCTGCGGATGTTGTTCATCCAAGCAACCCACTCCATTTGATTGTCTGCTTTGAGTTGTTCGGTCACGCCCTCTCGCTCTGCCATCTGCTTTACGAGCCGAAAAAACATATCCTCAGTCTGCTTGTCGAGGTCAGCAAGGTATCCGTTCAGCTTGCCGCCGGTCAGTAGGTTGATGTAAAACACCTTGCGGTGTTGTTTGATGTATCACAAGTGTCGCTGTCCCCACAAGCCAATCGAGGGATAGAATAATGGTCACTTCAAAGGTTGTTATCAAAAGGGGGGGTAGAAGTCTGAAAAGCCTTGATATTACTGGTTTTTTAGACTTTCTATGATCATTCCCACTCAATCGTGGCGGTCGGCTTGGGCGAAATATCGTAGCACACCCGGTTGACGCCGGGAACCTCCTTGAGAATGCGCTCGGTCACGGTTTGCAGCACATCCCAATCCAGCCGCTCGATGGTGGCGGTCATCGCGTCGACCGTATTGACTGCCCGGAGGATGACTGGGTACTCAAAGCAGCGGGCGTTGTCCTTGACGCCCACCGACTTGAAGTCGGGCACGACCGTGAAATACTGCCAGACCTTACGGTCGAGGCCAGCCTTTTTAAACTCCTCGCGCAAAATTGCGTCGGACTCGCGCACACATTCGAGCCGGTCGCGGGTGATTGCCCCAAGGCAACGTACTCCCAGCCCCGGCCCGGGGAAGGGCTGGCGGTAGACCATCTCGTCCGGCAGACCCAATTCAACGCCGCAGGCGCGCACCTCGTCTTTAAATAGCTGTGCTAACGGTTCCACCAGCTCAAACTGCAAATCGTCCGGCAGGCCGCCGACGTTGTGATGGGATTTGACCGCTTTGACTGTCTTGGTTCCGCTCTCGATGATATCGGGATAAATGGTACCTTGCGCGAGATAATCAATGCCGTCGAGCTTGCGGGCTTCCTCCTCAAACACGCGGATGAATTCCGCGCCGATAATTTTACGCTTTTGCTCCGGGTCGCTGACCCCGGCCAGCTTATCCAGAAAACGGTCAACCGCGTCAACATAAATCAGATTAGCCCCCAGCTGCTCGCGGAACACCTGCACGACCTGTTCCGGCTCGCCCTTGCGCAGCAAACCGTGGTTGACGTGCACGCAAGTGAGATTGTCCCCGATGGCGCGCAGCAACAGCGCTGCCACAACCGACGAATCTACGCCGCCCGACAGCGCGAGCAAAACCTTTTTATCCCCTACCTGGCGACGAACGAGCTCGACCTGGTCGTCGATGAAGTTTTTCATATTCCAATTGGCCTGCGCGCCGCAGGTGTCAAACAAAAAGCCCTTGAGCAGCTGCGCCCGTTCGGTTTCGCAGCAGGGCCATGCGTCGATCTTACGCCCGGTCTTGGCCGCGTCATGCTCCACCGCGAGCACCGGGATACCGGCACTGTAAATCTCGTCGGCCACGGTAATATCCACACCGTCCACCACGTGATTGGGGCCACCATTGATCACAATTCCCTTGACATTGGGCAGCGCGGCCAGCTTGGCGGCCGTAATGTCGTGCGGATAAATCTCACTGTACACCCCCAGCGCGCGAATCTCACGCGCGATGACCGTGTTTTCCGTGCTTCCCAAATCCAGGACAATGATCATATCCTGCTTCATATGTAAAACATCCTTTCTTTTTCATTTCCTTTTGTCAATTAAAGCAATGGGATTCCCGCCTCACGGCAGGCTTGCTCGGTTGCCTCGGGCCAGACCGAGCTTTGTACTTCCCCAATATGGGCCTTGCGCAGGAAAAACATGCACAATCTCGACTGGCCAATTCCTCCGCCGATGGTCTGAGGAAGCTGGCCTGCCAGCAAAGCCTTTTGAAAGGGAAGCCCCGCCCGCTCAGAGCAGCCCCGCTCGGCAAGCTGGACGGTTAAGGTCGGCGC
>CABQCM010000037.1 GCA_902462665.1 uncultured Oscillospiraceae bacterium
CAAGACCGGTGCCGCGCTGGCGGCCCACTGCGTCGATCTCATCGATGAAAACGATAGCAGGGGAGTTCTTTTTGGCCTGTTCAAACAGGTCCCGCACGCGGGAAGCGCCCACACCGACGAACATTTCCACGAAATCCGAACCTGAGATGGAGAAGAAAGGAACCCCCGCTTCGCCCGCAACCGCCCTGGCCAGCAGGGTTTTTCCGGTGCCCGGAGGGCCCACCAGCAGCACGCCTTTGGGAATGCGTGCTCCCAGGTCGTTGAATTTCTTCGGATTTTTGAGAAATTCAACAATTTCGGAAAGCTCTTCCTTTTCCTCGTCTGCACCGGCAACGTCCGAAAAGGTGGTTTTGCGTTTCTCGTCCGAAACCTTTTTAATTTTGGCCTTGCCAAAGCCCATGGCCTTATCGCCGCCGCCCATGGTCTGGTTCATCCGGCGCATCATGATGACCCAGAAAACCACCGCGGCAATCAGCAGAATAGCGGTAGGCAGCATACTCAGCAGCCATGCGCCCTGGGTTACCTGATAATCGTATGAAAAGCTGATGGTATTGTCGTCCTTTTTCTCGAGCAGTCGCTGATTGATGGACTCTCCCACATCTTCATAGAAAATTTTCACGTCGGGAACATCGTAAGTTTTAGCGCTTTTCGCATCGGTGCTACCCTCGTAATAGACCAGTCGGCCGCTGGAGAGGTTAAGCTCAAACTTCGTGATTTCGCCGCGTTGGAATTTTTCCACAATATCGCTGTACTGTGGTTTCTCCACGCCGGGATTGTTGCTGACCAGGGCCATTACCCCGAAAATCATGAGCAGGGGAATGCCAATAAAGAGCAAAGCGTTGCGTACATTTTTATTCATAGCAATTGTCCGTGCCTTTCCGTCGAAATGCGTTGTGCGATGGCTTAATTTCCGCCATAAACTGCGGGTTTTAAGATGCCCACATAGGGAAGATTGCGGTAACGTTCGGCGTAGTCAAGGCCATAGCCGACGATAAATTCATCCGGCACCGACATCCCCACGTAATCAGCCGTGATGTTCACCTTGCGGCGCTCGGGTTTATCGAACAGGGTACACAGCCGGATGCTGGCGGGATTGCGTTTGGATAACAGTTCTAAAATGTAGGAGAGCGTCATGCCCGAATCGAGTATGTCTTCCACCACCAGCACGTCGCAGCCCTCAATGGGATGATCCAGATCTTTAATTATCTTAACCACGCCAGAGGTTTTTACTCCCGCTCCGTAGCTTGAAACCGACATAAAGTCGATCCGACAGGGCACGGTAATCGCCCGCATGAGGTCGGCCATAAAGATAACCGAACCCTTTAAAATGCTGACCAGCACCAAATTTTTACCTTGGTATTCCCGGCTGATGCGCTCGCCCAGCTCGGTCACCATGCGATGCAGGCGTTCCTCGCTGACGAGAATCGTTTGGATATCGTTATGCATGGGCATCCTCCAGTCTTTCAATCAAAAGCAAGCGCGTTGTACTGCTGTCGGGCGCGCAGCGGCTGTCCGGGCCGAATCGCTCCGCAAATATCACGCCAGCCTCATCCGCGAGCACCAGGAGCGATGCACGCTGCTGTATGGGCACATGCGCCTCGTTAAACAGCTTTTTCAGGCTTTTCCGCGGCCGGCTAGGCAAAGAAACCGTGTCGCCGGACCGCCGAGTTCTTGCAACTGCTTTGCCCCATATTCTATCATAATCTATAGCACGATTTAATAACAGTTTGTAAATTTTAGCATCGCGCGCCTCTTCCTCGGGCGACAAAATAGAAAACCGATAGCGTCCATTGGGCAGAGAATGAACCCCGGGTTCCAGCGGCGTTTGCCATTCGGCGTCCACAGGGGGAAGCGCGGCCTGCTGCGGATATAGCAGCCCGTCCCGGCAGACCAGGCGAACCCCGCCGGGGAGGGTAGCGGCTCCGCCTTGCCGCACCAGCTTTTCCAACGCGTCAATATGGCGCGACTCAATTCGCTCGGGCGAGACTTGGCGGGCATAGAGCAGCAAAATCCGGCTGCGCAAAGCGGGAGCAAGCGAACGCAGCTTCTCGACGCGCAGCCCCAGAGCGGCTTTTTCGACGACCGGGCTTTTGGCTTCCGGCTTTGTCACGAGAAAACCTGCATCTACGTTTGGAGATAGAGCGGCGTTTTGCTCGTTTGCCGTTGAATCGGGGGAGAAATCAGTTCCTGTTTTCATCAGCTCCGTACCGGTGCTAGCCGACACGACGCCATCGATGTCTGCAATCCGACACGACAAGCCGTCCAGTTCTTTGCCAGCCTGCACAGCCAGATACGCTTCGTCCTGCCTTAGATGCTCCATCATGCGGCCCATGCGCCCGGACACACCTGGTTCCAACTGCTCGAGAACCGGTAGTAGATGGTGGCGAATGCGGTTGCGCAGACAGTCGTCGGTGGCGTTGGTGGAATCGTTCACATAGGAAAGTCCTGCTTGGCGGCAATACTCTTCCACTTCCTCACGGTTGCAATCCAGAAGAGGGCGCACAATATTATCCCGCACAGGAGGGATTCCCCCCAGCCCGCGTAGAGCGCTGCCGCGCAGTACGTGCATACAGAAGGTTTCCACATTGTCGGTCGCGGTATGAGCGGTGGCAATTTTTCCGCCCCGTGCGCACCGCTGCAAAAAATCATAACGTACCCGCCGGGCACATTCCTCCAGCCCCTCGCCGGTCTGTCGGCACAAAGCGGGAATGTCGGCATGCTCCACCTGGAGTGGGATTCCCCATTCGAGGCATAATTCACGCACAAAAGTCTCGTCGCGGTCAGCCTCCTTTCCCCGGATACCATGATTGAGATGGGCAGCCGACAGGGAAAAGGGTGCCATATCCGATATGGCAGACTGGCTTAACGTGTGCAGAAGATGCAGCAGCGCAGTCGAATCAGCCCCGCCCGATACGGCGACGACGACGTGACAGCCCGGGGTGAGCATCTGGTGGCGGCGAATGGCGGCGCAGACCTTATCGGTTATCATAATCCGATTCCACCGCTGTATATTTGGTAAAGCGGCCGTCCCAGTGCAGGTCGATGGTGCCGGTTGCGCCGTGCCGGTTCTTGGCCACGATGCATTGAGCCGCCGTTTCATCAACCTCCTGCCCCTCCTCCATATCGTTGGAATAGTAATCGGGACGGTAGAGCATCATGACGATGTCGGCGTCCTGCTCAATCGAGCCGGATTCACGCAGGTCGCTCAGCTGCGGGACGTGGGATTTTCCCCGCGCCTCGGTGGCACGGGCGAGCTGGGAACAGACGATGACCGGAATGTTTAGCTCCTTGGCCATAATTTTAAGTCCGCGGGTGATTTCACTGACCTGCTGCACTCGGTTTTCGACCCGTTTGGCCGATTCCATGAGCTGCAAATAGTCGATGACCACCAAATCAGGGCGGTTTCGGCGAAGCTTGGATTTCATCTGAGGCACCGTCATGGCCGCCGTATCGTCCAGATAAATTTCCGACTGGTAGAAAATATTCGTAGCGTAGGCGATGCGGTCCCATTCTTCGGTCGTCAGTCCGCCCCAGCGGAATTTGGTCACATCGACGGCCGTCTCACTCGACAGCAAACGCTGAGCGAGCTGGTCTTTTGTCATCTCCAGGGAGAAAAAGGCGACCTTTTTTTTGCTGTTGACGGCCACGTTGCGCGCAATGTTGAGAGCAAAGCTGGTCTTTCCCATACCGGGGCGCGCGCCGATGATAATGAGGTCGGATTTATTCAGCCCGCCCAGAATGTTATCTAGGGTGGACAGGCCGGTGGGGATTCCCCGCATTTCCTTTTGAGTTTCCGGGTCGCTGAGGCGATTGAGCTTATCCAGCGTTTCCTGGGCGAGAACGTCCTTGAGAGAGGTAAGGCCGGTGGTGTCGCGGCCCTGGCGAATTTCAAAAATACGCTGCTCGGCCGCGTCCAGCAGTACCCCCGCCGGTTCGGCGGTTTCGGCTGCATCGGCAGCCATCTGCCGCCCCGCCTTGATCAGACAGCGGTAATAGTACTGCTCCATGACCGTCTCGGCGTACGCCTTGACGTTGGCCACGGAGGGAACGATTTCGGCCAGCCGCGCCAGATATTCTTTGCCCCCCGCTTCCTCATAGGATCCGGAACGTTTCAACTCCTCCAGTACCGTGACCAGGTCGATGGGCTTGGACAGGGCGAACAGCCCGTGAATGACCCCAAAAATAATCTGATGCTGCGGCAGATAAAAATGCTCTGGACGCAGCAGCTCAACCCCCTCGGTCGCAATGCATTCGGGGTCGAGCAGAATGGCCCCAAGCACCGACTGCTCCGAGTCGAGGCTATGGGGCATGTTGGCGCCGTCAAATACCACGTCGGCCAATGCCAGCACTTCCTTTCCATGGTGCCAAAAATCCGGCCGGGAGCTTGTCTCGGCCGGACGAAAGCTTATTCTTCGGTGACGCTGACCTTGATTTTAGCCGACACACCGGCCAAAAGTTTGACCTCAGCCTCGTAGGTTCCATAATTTTTGATGTCGGCGTCCAAAGCGATTTTACGCTTGTCCACATCCACGCCCAGCGTGCGTCGGATTTCCTCCGCGATTTCCTTGGCTGTGACCGCGCCGAACAGCCGTCCGCCGCTGCCCGCCTTCGCCGTCAGGCGGAGGGTAGCGCCATCGAGCTTGGCCGCGGCGGCTTCAGCCGCCTCCTTCTCCTGCTTTTTCTTAAAGGCGTTGGATTCCTCCCGGTTTTTAAGCTCGTTCATAGCCTGCGCGTTGGCCTCGGTGGCAAGCCCGCGGGGAAGCAGAAAATTGCGCCCGTAGCCGTCCGACACCTCGCAGAGCTGCCCGGCTTTGCCGGTGCCCTTAACGTCGGTTTTCAGTATCACTTTCATCAGTATCAAATCCTTTCGGAATGGTTTGCTTTGTATTATCGGACGCCCGGCTGATCTGGAATTTGATTGTCGTCCGTTTGAGGGATGCTCTGGGTCTTTCGATAGCGGTCGATGGCGGCGACAAGAGCATCTCTTGCCTGCGCCACGCTGACTCCCTCAATTTGGGTGGCCGCCATGGTAAAATGGCCGCCGCCGCCGAGGGATTCCATAATCAATTGGACGTTCACCGCGCCAAGCGAGCGGGCGGAAATATTGACCGTGCCGCCGGTAAGGAAGAGAACGAAAGACGCATCTACCCCGTCGATGGAGAGCAGCTCGTCGGCGGCCTGCGCGCCCGCGATGCGGGAGACATTGGGATGGTCTCCTGCTGCAATGGCGCAGTTGCCGTACAGCTCGGCCGAGGAAACAATGGCCGAACGCTCCTTGTAAACTTCGATGGAATCCGAAAACATTCGCTTGACTTCCACCGGGTCGGCGCCCCGGCTGCGCAAATAAGCCGAGGCTTCAAAGGTGCGCACCCCGGTGCGTAGGACAAAATTGCGAGTATCCAAGGCGATGCCGGCCATAAGAGCGGTGGCCTCCGAACGGCCGATGAGACGTTCTCCAAAGTATTGCAGCAGCTCGGCCACCATTTCGCAGGCCGAGGAGGCGTAGGGCTCGTGATAAAAGATGACGGCGTTTTCTATGTAATCGACCATCTTTCGATGATGATCGATTACCACAACGGTTTCACACCGCTCCAACAGGGCGGGGCAGTCCACAAATTCGGGACGATGGGTATCTACCACAATCAGCAGGGTTTTGTGGGTGCACATCGCAAGCGCGTCGGCTTCCCCCACAATTTGGCTGTCCAGTCCCTGCTCCTGCATGGCGCGCAGCAGGGGATGGGCGAGAGTCTGCTCCCGGTTCATGACAATGCGACAGTTACGCTCGATGGAGGTCACCGCCCGCCATAACCCAAAGGACGCTCCCAGGCAGTCCAAATCGGAAAAGCGGTGGCCCATAATCAACACGTTGTCGCTGCCGTCAATCAGTTCGCGCAAAGCCGAAGCAATGACGCGGGTGCGCACCTTCGTGCGTTTTTCCACGCCGCTTTGGGTCGCGCCGCCGTAGAATTCAAAGCCCGACGTGCCCTTGACCGCGGCCTGGTCACCGCCTCGGCCCAGAGCCATGTCCAACGCCTGACGGGCCATCTGCTGACATTCCTGCAATGTTGCGCCGCCCCGGCCCACACCGATGGACAGGGTTGCGCCGCCTCGGTCGTGAAGGGTGAGAGAACGTACCTTTTCCAGCACGTCGAATCGGTTTTGAATAATAGCTTCCAGGCTGCGCTCCTCGACCACCAGCAGGTAGTCCGCGTTGCTGAGTTTGCGAGTCACTCCGCTGGTTTGGTTCGCCCAGGTTTCGATTTCCCGCTCGATGGCGCTGCGGATGGCCGCCTGCTCGCTTTCGGCCAGGTTAGCGGCCAGCTCGTCGAGCGAGTCAATGCGGATGAGCATGACCGCGGGCCGAGTTTTGGCGTATTCGGCTGCCGCCGTTTTGAGGCTGGTGTCGTCGATGAAATACAAAGCGCGGCAGGTTTCGCCGCCCTCAGTCAGATAGGAGCTTTGATAAACGGTGTACAACCGGCCGTCAATGGCGAGGTCGGCCTTGTTGGTGATATCCAGAGTGGCGCGCGCCGCGTCGGTTAAAAATGCGTCGGCGTTGTCTTCGAGCCGTTCCTCGCCCCTAAGGATCTGAGTGCGAAAAATCTCATTATACCACAAAATACTACCGTCGTCGCCGAGAATTACCAGAGGAAGCACAAAAGAATTGAGAGCGTCCGAGCCGGGCGCGCCCAGCTTAACCCCGACCTCCTTGAAGGCTTGGCGCAAATCACTGCGCGTATGCGCGAGATGCCAGACAACCAGGCTGAGCATGGCGAAAAAAAGGGCGGCCTGAGCGATGAAAATCGCCTTGGTGTCAAATCCCCACCATGCCGCGACGGTTTGAAGCCCTAAAATAGCCAGCAGTCCAAACAAAAGCGGTGCAGAAGAACCCGAAAACTTGGTATTCAATTGCGTCTGTCACCTCCAAAGAAAAAGCCAAACCGGCTGTGTGACCGGGATGGACGACCGGGCCGGGGAATACTCCCGGCCCGGTGGAATGCATTAAACCTGCATGATAATCGGAAGAATCATCGGGCTGCGACGGGTACGCTCATAAAGGAAAGAAGAAAGCGCGTCGCGCACGCGGGTCTTAATGGCGCTCCACTCGCGCACATTCTCTACCTGACAATAGGTGAGGGCCTGCTCTACCACCGTACGGGCGTCGTCCATGAGCTGCTCGCTTTCTCGCACGTAGACAAAACCACGCGAAACCAGGTCGGGACCGGCCACCACATCGCCGCTGACGCCGTCAATGGTCATCGCCACGATGATGAGGCCGTCCTCGGCCAAATGCTTGCGGTCGCGCAGCACAATGCTGCCCACATCGCCCACACCAAGGCCGTCTACCAGAATCCGGCCGGCTGGAACCGCGCCGCCCACCTTCATCTCCCGCGAAGTCAACTCAATAACATTGCCAATGCTGGCGATGAGAATGTTTTTGGAATCAATGCCCACCTGACGAGCCAGTGCAGCGTGCTTGCGCAGATGCTTTTGCTCGCCGTGAACCGGGATAAAGAATTTGGGCTTGACCAGAGAAAGCATCATCTTCAGCTCTTCCTGGCAGGCGTGACCGGAGACGTGTACGTCATACATTTTCTCGTAAACCACTTCGGCCCCGAGCTTGAGCAGCTCGTTGACCACCGCGCCCACCATTTTTTCATTGCCCGGAATGGGGGTGGCCGAAATGATGATGAGATCGTTGGGTCCAACGCTAACCTGCCGGTGATCGCCGAAAGCCATGCGGCGCAGCGCCGACATAGGCTCCCCCTGGGAACCGGTGGTTACAATCACAAGCTGGCTATCGTCCACCTTGCGGATGGAGTCGATGTCAATCAGTACCCCCTCGGGCACGTTGAGATAACCAAGCTCGCGGGCGACGTTCACCACGTTAATCATGCTGCGGCCCGAGACGGCAACCTTGCGGTTCCACCGCACCGCTTCGTCCACAATCTGCTGTACGCGGTGGATGTTGGAGGAGAAGGTGGCGACCACAATGCGCTTGTCCTGCGCGTCTTTAAACAAATGCGAAAAAGAACCGCCTACGATGCTCTCGCTGGCCGTGTAACCAGGCCGTTCGGCGTTGGTCGAATCGGACAGCAGAGCGAGCACTCCCTTTTTCCCAAGCTGGGAAAAGCGGGCGAGGTCAATCATATCTCCGTCGATGGGAGTGCTGTCAATTTTAAAGTCGCCGGTCTGCACAACCACACCGGCCGGTGTGGTAATGGCCAGAGCCAAAGCGTCTGGAATGGAGTGGTTGACATGAATGGTTTCGACCTTAAAGCAGCCGAGCTGAATGGTTTCCCCCGGTTTTATCTCGTTGAGGGAAGCCGAATGCTGCAAATTATGCTCCTTGAGCTTGCCGGCCACCAGCCCCAACGTCAGGCGGGTGCCGAAGATGGGAACGTTAATCTGTTTGAGCAGATAGGGGATTGCACCGATGTGATCCTCGTGGCCGTGGGTAATCACCACGCCGCGGATGCGCTCCCGGTTCTGCTGCAGATAGGTCATGTCGGGCAGCACGATATCCACC
>CABQCM010000038.1 GCA_902462665.1 uncultured Oscillospiraceae bacterium
TAAATCAGGTCTGCATTGGAATCTTTTCAATAACCGCACTTGCTTTTATTGCAGGCGGTATGAATGCCATTTATCAAATCGAACGGCTACCCTTGATGGTGGCAATTTTGATTCACGGTAGCGTTTTATATATCAGCTACCTCGGCACTTATCTACTCAACGATTGGCTCGTTTGGGGTGTAATGCCCATTGTAGTTTTCTCGGCTATTTTTGTTGTGGGCTATGTCGTGATTTGGGCGATCATTTATTCCATAACCAAAAGGAGTACGGAAAAACTCAATGAAATGTTAAAGCAAAAACAACAGAATCCATAAAACAGAAAAACTGCTGCAACTTCCATCCGATAAGGGGATGGAAATTGCAGCGGTTTGTTCATTATGAACACTTAGATAAAAATAAGCCAAATCAACTTGCTCACGATATGGAACAATGCGTGCCCCATCATTGCATAAACAATCCCATGCTTGCGATACAACCAACCGAATGCAAGTCCGAATCCACCGTTGAGCAGGAAGCAACGGAATAAGATCAGAGGTGTCAATATGCCAAAAATACTAATTGTAGCCGGCAAATGTCCTGCGGCAAAAAGAAGTGCCGCAACAATGTTTGCAACTACGAACACACTTGTTGGAATGTTCTCCTTGTCGAGTTTCTTGAAGAACAATTTCCACACAATAAAGGCAATCAGCGACATAAAGAACAACCGCAGCATCACTTCCTCTATGATGCCGCCGTACAGAACAGATGCAATCACACCGCTCACGGTCAAACCTGCGACATTAGCAGCTTGAATGCCGTCAATCATACTGCCAAATACCCAATGGTCAAGACTGAATACAATACCACCGACTACGGAGATTACAAACGTAACAATTAAGCTTCTTTTCTCAAATTGAATAGGTTTCCAGAGCCCGATTTTATCTGCAAGAATATAACCAAAGAATCCACAGAATAGTGCATAGCCTACCGTCTGCACCGCAGCAACCACAATTAAAATATCTGTGCTTCCAAGCTCGGCAACCACTTCGGCAATTATTTCCTCAGAATAGGTGTCTAATTGACAAAAACCTACGAAAATTCCTGCAATAATCGCAATCGGCAAAAGGCAGAGGGCGAACAATAACGGTTTCTTATATTTAGACATTGTTTGCACCACCCTTTTCTGCGTATACTTCAATGCACAGTCCATTATGTCCGCACTTCGGACAAGTCAGACGGCGCATTTTCAGTGTGTGGTACGCCCAAAACAATTCCTTGAAACGGGGACTGAATACCTCGTGACATTCGGGACAAATATAGGCAACATGCTTGAAATAATAGATCGAAACCGCAATGTCCCACGGTATTGCCACACACGCCCAAATAGCGAACAGCCACCAAAGACCGTTAGTAATCCATAAAATAATAGATGTCCATTGTAGTGCGGTTACGGGGATGCCTGTAAGCACCATGAGCCAACGCATCTTCCTTAACTTGTTTTTGTTTTTCATTACATATGCTATATCACCGATAGATTCAACGGAGAAATTTTCAACTTCTTTCAGCTCACGTTTGATGTTTTCAATGATACCGAGTTTTTTCTGTCCTTCAGCTATTTCTTCCCGAAGTGCTTGCTCCTGTTGACCCAGCAAAATGGAAATTATCTTTTCCGGATGTTCCTCGGCGAACAGCTCACCGATACTGTTGATTGGAAGACCCGCTTCACGCAAGAAGCAGATAATCCGCATCCGCTTCAGATCATCTTCAGAATAAAGACGGCGACCGCCCTCCGATAGTTCGCTGGGGACGAGAATGTTTCTCGAATCATAGTATTGCACCGTTCTCACAGAAACGCCGCAGAGCTTTGCAATTTCTCCAGTTGTGTACTTTGACATAGCTTTCACCTCCTTACGCTGCTTATTTTACATCATTACGCAGCGTCACAAGCAATACCTTACGCAAGGGGATTTTTTCAAAATATATAAAAATGTTTGTCTTTCATCGGCTATGCGATTTTTAAGCCGCCCATAGTCTGCACTATAGACGGCTCAAAATCAATTATCCAATGGTTTGTATTCCGTTACAGTTTTCAGATATGTTTCGGGATCACCGTTCAAAATTAGGTCAGCATACTCCAAAGGAGCATTGTAGATCAGATAGTCAAGTTCTGAACGTTCGTACATATTACGGGCAACCTCGTTCTCAACGGCAATGGTATCAATCGCAATCATGCTGCCATCGGTGAATTTCAGTTCCACACAGCAGTTATCGAAGTTGTATTCGCAGGAAATCAGTTTTTTCATAGGGTTTACCTCCAAAATTGTATTGTTTGGAAGTTATGTAAGCGTGGGTTTTGTGGTGGTATCTTTAAGTTTGGGAAACCCCTTTTTCCCAACGGGAAATTGCCTGAGCTGTAACGCCGAGAGCCAGAGCTACCTCTTCCTGCGTTCTTCCAGCCCTATGACGAAACCGCCGAATCTGTTCGCCGAGCTTAATTTGCATCATGATTCCTCCAAACATCGTATGATTCACCGGTGTGATCATAGCATAGCAAAGGAATGTGCAGAGCACAAGCATTCATTTGTTGCTTGTAGCTCAACAATCCGTTGGAAATCTTTTTTGTCAAACCAAAAACACAGTCGAAAGACATAAACAAAAAGCGGCCGGGTGCTCCGGCCGCTTGAGTATTTCTATTTTGGCTTACTAAAAATACCGTTGGTATCCGCATGCTTCGGACCGTCTCACTGGCTAATGCAATAGGGAACCAATCCCACCGAATATTGCAGGATCGTGAGCGCATCTTTGGCATTCACGTCTTGACTGCCATCGCAGTTGCCCGCGGCCCACTGGAACTCAGACAACTCCACAAGCTCCACCGAGCTTTGCAGCGCAAGCAGTGCGTCGGAAGCATCAATCACGCCGTTGCCGTTCAAATCGCCCAACATAACGAACGCGCCCTGCGATACGATCGCATCCTCTTTCCAGGAGGCCAGCATGCATCCGGTTCTCAGCGTATCGCTATCCGAAAGCTGGGTGCCATCCGGCCCATAGCCGACGAGCGAACAGCCTGCTGCCGGAGTCAGAATCTCCCGGACCATCCCCATGGTTAGGTTATCCTGAACGGCCACGCTGACGCCGAGGTCGGGAGAGGAAATAATCCGGTCGTTTTCCGCTAAGTCAAACGAGTAATCCTCCGCCGCGGGGCGAATCCGACCGTCTTTGACCTTCAATGCGGTGCCATCGGCCTTGTAAGCCTCCAGATGGATCACGACGTCCTCATTCACGCCATCAGCGAGCGTAAACTGGAAAAACGCGACAATAGCCGCGCCGTCAAAGCTGCCGGCGTTGAGAAGGAACTGAATGTTTCCATCCTCACCGGTCGGCTCCCCGCCATGATACAGCATCCCGGCCGAAGCGGCCGCCAAAGTTGCCTGATCGGTATCGTAAGTGATCTTTAACGTAATATCGGCGTCCGGTCGCTTGGAAGCGCGCAGTGCCATTAGCGTGGAGAGAGAATCGCTGGCGACTACCGTATCCAGTGAAAAATCCACTCCATCCTCCTGCGGCATCGCTTCCGCACCGGCTGCCGGCAGCATGGCGCAGCAAAGTACAACAGCCAGCACGATAGACAGAATTTTACCTTTGAATTTCAAACAAATCACCAATCCTTTTCATTTTTTTGCATTCGTTTTGGCAGCCCCATGGTACGATAACACTTCTTTATCGGTATTTTTCACCATGAACCATAGCTAGTGTACTATATTATACAACAATTTGCAATCATAATTTATTGGTATATGGTCCACAGGCCGAAGGTCGTAACCGGCACGCCGCGACAAAACCGCCGGAACATATAATTTGTTTTGTAAAAACAGCAAACTCCCGCCCTGACCATGCAGAGCGGGAGAAAATGAAAGCCGGAAGTCAAAAAATCAGGCCTTGTCCTTGCAGCCGAGAACAGCGTCCACCTTGTGCATGACAACCTCTTTGACCGCTTTGCGCCCATCGCCCAGATAGCCGCGCGGATCGAAATCGGCCGGCTTTTCGGCAAAATGGCGGCGAATTTCCGCCGTCATGGCCAGACGCAGGTCAGAGTCCATATTGATCTTGCACACAGCGTTCGCGGCAGCCTTGCGCAGCATTTCCTCAGGGATACCGATAGCGTCGGGCATCTGGCCGCCAAAGCGGTTGACCATAGCGACATAGTCGGGCGAAACCGAAGACGCACCGTGCAGCACGATGGGGAAACCGGGCAGACGGCGGGCCACCTCGTCAAGAATATCAAAACGAAGCTGCGGCTTCTGGCCGGGCTTAAACTTATAAGCGCCGTGGCTGGTGCCGATGGCGATAGCAAGCGAATCGGCGCCCGTGCGCTCGACGAATTCCTGCACCTGAGCAGGGTCGGTAAACGACGCGTTTTCGGCGCTGACGTTGACCTCGTCCTCAATACCGGCAAGCTGGCCCAGCTCGCCCTCCACGGTTACTCCGTGGGCGTGGGCATATTCGACAACCTTCTTCGTTACGGCAACGTTTTCTTCAAAAGGTA
This sequence comes from uncultured Oscillospiraceae bacterium, assembly GCA_902462665.1. Classification (GTDB taxonomy): domain Bacteria; phylum Bacillota; class Clostridia; order Oscillospirales; family Acutalibacteraceae; genus CABQCM01. The sequence continues at coordinate 4,526 of CABQCM010000038.1, forward strand.
GATGACTGCCGTCAATCATGACCGAGGTAAAGCCGTCGTCAATGCAGGCCTTGCAGGTTTCAAAATCAGGGCCATGATCGAGATGCAGCACGATGGGAAGCCCGGTTTCCTTTTCCGCAGCCTCTACCATTTTAATCAGATAGGCCGGACGGGCGTACTTGCGCGCGCTGGAGGATACTTGCAGAATGACCGGCGCGTTCAGCTCGCGGCAGCCGTCTGCAATCCCCTGCAGCACCTCCATGTTGTTAAAGTTGAAAGCACCGATAGCGTAGCCGCCCTCATATGCTTTTTGGAACATTTCTTTGGAATTAACCAGTGGCATAGCAAACACTCCTTAAATCTTTTTCAAAGAAGCGGCCCTATGCCGCTTGTCTACCTTTTATTATACACAAAATAAGGAAAATGAAAAGGGATATACCGGAGAAAAATACACCGATTCCCTTATTTTATTTTATGAATTCTGCCGTAGTGAAAAAGATATTGCTGCGCAATACCGGCCACCGGCGAAAATTCCGCGGGCAAACCATCGGGAAACAGCGCGGCCATGACCCGTTTCATCCATACGTCCATGGGAAAGCATTCCAGACGGCCAAAGCCATACAGCAGGGTACATTCGGCCACCTTGCTTCCCACGCCGTATAAGGTTTGAAGGGCTTCCCTCGCCTGCTCCACCGGCATGGTATAAAAGTCCAAGAGCGCAATTTCTCCGTTCGCCACCCGCCTGGCTGCGTCGAGTAAATATTTGGTGCGAAAGCCGCAACGAACTTCGGACAAATCTTCCGCACGGCACCCGGCAAGGCGCTCGGGAGTGGGAAAGGCATAATCCTCCGCACCCAAACGCTGGCCAAACCCTCGGCACAGCCGCTCCACAATGCCTTTGATGCGGGGAATATTGTTGTTTTGCGACAGGATAAAAGTACAAAGCGCTTCCCACGGCTCCTGCCGCAGAATACGAATCCCCCGTGCGTCCTGCGCCGCCATATGCAGACGCTCATCCCGACACAGCAGACGGTCTATGGCCTCGTAATCCCGCGCCAGGTCAAAATAATCGTTCCAATACAGCGCCATATCCTGCGGCGTGGTGTTGTGAAAAGTCACTGACTCCCCCCGCTGGGACAGACGTAGCACCCTTCCCTTTGCCACGCCCTCAAACATTCCGTTTTCCAGACGGCGCCAGCGGAAAGCCTGACCGCAGTCCAGGGTTCTCTCAAGCGAGAAGCAAGGGATTGACAGGGTAATATCAGCGCTGGACGTTTGAAGCTGCAAACTCATGACTTCCTCCTTATCCCAGCCAGACGGCGCAAATTGAAACCCGCCTGGCCAGACCGGCATTGTTATTGGGAACATTGTATGTTACAATAGACGTATTGTGTTGGGGGGACGGAACGCAATTTATTTTTAGAATACCACAGCTTACTTCCGTCCAGATGTAGAAATGGGAATTATCCAACAAGAAAGGCGGCGTTCGCGCTATGATGGAAAGTATCTGCACTATCCCTTTGACCGAGGTGCTCGAGGAGAGAGACGGCTGTCCGCTCTGCCGTATCCGCGACACTTTGGAACGCCGGGTGGTCGAATACATCACCGGCCCGGCGATGATGGAGCCGGAGGTGCGTATTCGCTCCAACGAGCTGGGATTTTGTCATACGCATTTGACCCAGATGCTGTCGGCACGCAACCGCCTGGCTGTGGCGCTGACGCTGGAGACCCACCTCGGAGAAATTCAAAAACGGGTGTTTGGCGAAGGCAAACCGTCCTTGCTGCGTCCCTCGGCGAAAAAAAGGCGGTATGAGACCGCCCGGGTGGAGGAAACCTGCTTTGTCTGCGACCGCATGGAATGGGGCATGTCACGCATGGTGGATAATCTGCTCGATCTCGTAGACTCCGAACCCGAAATGCGCCAAATGTTTGCCGCCCAGCCCATGGTATGTCTGCCCCATTACACCCTGCTGCTGGAAAAGGCCGAGGCGCGGCTTTCCAAACGCACCAAAGGGGAATTCATCGACCTGCTCAACCGGTTGGCCGGCGAAGCCTTGAAGGAGCTGCGCGGTGATGTGCGCCATTTCTGCGATATGTTTGACTATCGCAACAACGGCGAAGACGCCGACTGGGGAAACGCAAGGGATTCGCTCGAACGCGCGGTACAGTTTTTAACCTCTCGGCCGGGGGAATGATTCCCGTAAGAAGAGCCGTCACCCCCTGGGCGCGGCGGCCGCATTTTGCATGGAAAGTATGGGATTTTTTTGAAACAGTGGATTCGCCTAGCCGTTGCTCTTGCTCTGGCGGCGGCAATGTTTTTGGTATCGCAGTGTCTGCAAGAGCCAGAAATCGTGTTCCCCGAGATTTTGGCCGTGGCATGGGGAGCACTTTGTATGGAGTATCAGCCTTGGAAAGTCAGCCGCCCACGGATGATTCTTTTGATGACCGCCGCAGCTTTCGCGGGGGTGGGTGCGGTGCGGTTTCTCCCTCTGCCGCTGGCGGTGCAAGCTATGGTCGGATTTGTTTTTGTGGCAATTTGCCTACTCGGTAGCGGCGCCACCATGGTTCCGATGATTTCGGCCTGCATTCTGCCCATGTACCTGCGCACCGAATCGTTGGTATATCCGATCGCGGTCGCCGCGATGACGGCTGCAGTTGCCCTGCTTCAATGGTGCATGGAGCGTACCGGACTTCGTCCTGTGGCCGAACGCTTCTCCTGGCAGCCCCCCTCCCGGTATCGTTTGCTGGCCTGGGGGCTGGTGTTTGCCGCCTTTGCCCTGCTGGAAACCGCGGCTGTGGCCAGCGGGAAAATGTATTTGATGGTGCCGCCCCTGATTGTCACGCTGGTGGAGGGATGTTTTCACGACTGGGCAAAAAAACGGCTTCGTCTCTTTCTGACGGTGACCTGCTCGGCCTTGGCAGGGGTACTGGTGCAGTTTACCCTAGTCGACTGGCTGGGATGGCCGTTGGCGGCTTCGGGCACAGCGGCAGCCGCGCTTGTGCTCGGTATTCTGATTCTATGGAAAACCCCGTTCCCGCCTGCCTGCGCCATCGGGCTGCTGCCCTTTCTTCTGCCTCGGCAGGGACTGGCGTGGTATCCCGTGCTAGTTGCAACGGGGTGCAGTGTGATTTTACTGCTCACCCGGTTGCTTTATCCGATGATTGCCCGGCTGCTGGAGGCGGAAAAAGACGCGCTGGAACCGAGATCATAAGATAAACAAAACCCTGGAAGTGTTAAGCATGGACCGATTCCCGAAACGGACATAGCATATCGCATGATAGTCTTGGTCAGCCGCAGAGCATTCTGCGGCTCTTCTTTTGTTCAAATTATCGTTTAAAAAGGGGAATCACGGTTTACCGGTATGACAAAAAGTATTGTGTTTACGATTTATATGTATAGCTAAAAACTGTATTTATTATAAACGAACAAACAATTAATAATTTAAATTTCCCTCGCATATTATGCGTAATATATAAAAAATAATTTACGTTTTATTTTATATATGTTATAATGACAATAAAAATATCAAAAAAAGGAGAAACTGCAATGAAAACCATTTGCGAAGTAAAGAAACCCGTCCCCATGCTTGAATGGGGAAAATTCAAGGATAACTCGTATTGCGGGTGTGTTACGGCACTTTTGAATTCTGCGGGTATCTCCGTCTCCTATGAAGAAATAATGGGTTTATCCGGCGTATGTTACCAGGCAACGATAGGAAACGACTGGGATCCCAGCAGCCAAATGCCGCAGAACGGATCGCCTTGTGAGAAAAATGTCGGAGATGCTCTCGGTATATCGGTTTATTCGCTGAGCGATAACCAGAAAATTTGGGATCGGGCCAAAGAAAGTATAGACAATGGAGTTCCTGTTTTGCTGACAGCGGGCAGATGGGCGCCTGAATGGACGCTTGCTTGCGGATACGAAGAAGAAAATGGCGAATATAAATTTTTTGGACGCACCTATTTTGACAGTCAAAAATACTTTAAAGAAAAGATTATTGAGCACC
>CABQCM010000039.1 GCA_902462665.1 uncultured Oscillospiraceae bacterium
TGGGGCATCCCATACGGCAACCGTTTTTTGATCCTCAGAAACGGAGGGCGGCGTGACAACCGGTTCTGCCACTACAGGCGCGGGACAGAACGGGCATCTCTCGTTTTCGCTCGCGTTATAAAAATGGTTATTGAAGCATTTTTTGAGTTTCATATGACACCTCGTTTCTTTCCTTACTGGCATACTTTATTGCCGCATCCGGTGCAGAACGCCGCGCTGGGGCGTAATTCTTTTCCGCAGTGAGGACATTGCAGCATTGTCGGTTGCGGCACTTGTTGCGCTGCTTCAAGTTCGGAAAGATTTGCGCCGCCCAAATTGCAGAACTTCGCGTCCTGCAATTTGGGCGCACCGCATTTCGAACAGCCGGCGGATACTGTTTGATGCTGAACAATGGGCGCAGATGCTTCGGGGGCTGTTGATTCAGAAGCGATTTGATTCATCAACTCCAACACAGAGCCGTCTGCCAGAAAAAAGTCCAATTCCGGCGCATTTTCATCCTCTGACTGAGCCAGCGCATCCAGCTTTTCAAAAGTGGTCTTGCCAAGTTCAAGATATAGTTTTTCTTTGTTTTCCATGAGAGTCCTCCGGTTGTTTAAACTCATTATTTAGGTCGGTATTGCACATATTCCTGAATATTGCTGATGCCTGCCCCCGAAGGGCTGGTGGCGGTTTCGATATTATCCTTTTTGTAGGTATAGGTCGCGGTGCGGGTTCGGGAGCTCCACTGTGTATAAGCGGCAGTCACTTGAACTTGGCGGGTAAATGTTTTATCGACGTCACGATTGTTTTCATAGTCTGCGCGAATCCAGATTTCTCCACCATCCCGATAATAACCATTTATTAACGAAAGCTGATAGTCAAACCATTTTTCCTCCAAAATGTTGTAAACTCCATTTTTATAGGAGTACCATCCGGTATGACTTGAGTTTGTCCAATGGTAATAATGGTACTGCGTCTTGTATGTGGCCGCGATATTCTGCGTTCTCACTTCCCGCAAAAGCTGGCCGGAGTTTCTCGGGTCGGCAGTTTGGCTTATAGAGGAATTTTGCCACGCGCTCCACCCACTCCAACTGCCGTATGCGGTGCTGACATAAGCGTAGCCGGACGGCGCATTGGAATCAGATATGCTTTGTGTGTGCGTATAAGTCCACTTTCGATTCACAATCTGCGCCCCAGCAGGAACAGAAGATGCCAGCATCCAATCCGACAAGGCTTTCTGACTCCACATGGCAACAAGAGTAATGTTTCCTGTCACCACAAAGCTGGCATTAATTTGCGACGAACCATTTAACCAGCCGGTGAAATTGTAATAATCACGCGTTGGCGTCGGCAGCGCACCGATTGCATCCCCAGCGTTAATTTCAAACGATGTGGGGCTGACATTACCGCCATTTGGATTAAAGGTCACGGTATATTTCGTCCTTGTCCATTGCGCGTACAGCGTCATGTTAGCGTTGACCGCCGTGCCATTTTCCACCTTGCTGCCGCCGCTGGCCGCCGTGAACCAACCGTTGAAAGTATGGTAGGCGCGGGTTGGCACAGGTGCGTTCAAGCCCTGACCGCCCGGATATACCTGCGTTGTCGGATTCACGTTGCCGCCGTTGGGGTTGAATGTGACTGTGTATTGATTCTGCGTCCACTGCGCGTAAATGGTCGTGTTGCCGTCAAAGGTGGTCGAAGAGGTCACTTGGCTGTCGCCGCTGGCCGCGGTAAACCAGCCGACAAAGCTGTAATTTTCTCTTGTCGGAGTCGGGAGCGATCCTGTGATTGTGCCGCCGACATTCGCCTGAATGGAACTTGACAAAACCGATCCGCCGTTGGCGTTCAGGCTGACCGTGCATTGTCCTTTGCTTACTGTGATCGAAACGATGCCGCCTTTTTCAAGGCTTGCGCCGCCCTGCGGTGTTTGGCTGATGATCTCGTCCTTCGGCCTGCCGCTGACAGCTTCGCTGACCGCCACTTCAAGGCCGAGCTTTTTCAAATCGTTCCCTGCGGCGTTCTTCTGCTGGCCGACCACATTCGGCACAGAAACCAGCGGTTTGCCGCTGGACACCACGATGGTTACAGCGTCGCCTTTGCTTGCCTTGCTGCCAGCGCCGGGGCTTTGGCTGATGACATTGCCGACCGGGACGCCGTCGTTCTTCGCGTATTCAACTTTCGCCGAAAGACCTTTGCCGGACAGCTCCGTCTTAGCGGCGGCTTCCGATTTGCCGATCACATTCGGTACATCAAAGACCGCGCCGCCTGTGCTGACAACAATCGTCACTCCGGAGCCGGGATCCACCGGCGTCCCTGCCGGGGGATTTTGGCTGATGATGACGCCGGCTTCTACTGTTTCACTGGATTGTTCTTCGATTTGGACGATTAAGCCCTGCTTTTCAAGCAGCGCGATGGCGTCGCCTTTGGTTCTGTATTGTACATCAGCAATGGAAAGCTGACCGTTTTCGTCTTTCTGTGCCAGCTCTTCATCGGTTTTCGCCTTGCCCGCGCTGATGACCACTTTAATTTCGGTATTGATCGTTACCAAAGAACCCGCGCCCAAATCTTGTGACAGGATCAGATTGATGGGTATATCGTCGGATTCTTTCTTGTCGGTGATTTTTAGAATGAGGATCGCTTCTTTGGTGCGCGTTTCCGCTTTCTCCACATCGTTGCTAATGACGGACGGGACTTTTGTCATGCCGTCCGGCACGATCGCCGTTTCCCGTAAATTTGCGTTAAATCCAACTATGCCGGTAGCAAACAACACCGACAAAGTCAGCACCAAGCAAGCGGCGGCGGAGATGGCAATCTTCGTCCATAACGGCCATTTCAGCACGTCGATTTTCTTGATCTTTCCGTATCTGCGCTTGACTTCATCCACTGAGTTTAATTCCTGTTCAAAGGCCGCCATATCCGGCGTCCTGTCCTCGATCCGCACGTTCATGGCGTTGAGGATCGCGGTTTCCTGATTCAGATTGATCTTTTTGGAATATTTTGTGAGGGGCGCGAGGATGTCTTTTTTCTTGCCCTCGAAAAAGGCGCGGCGTTCCATCGCGTCGGGCGGCGTCTGCCCGGTGATCATGCGATACATGGTGGAGCCGACCGCATATACATCCGTCCACGGCCCCTGATCGCCGCGGCTTCGGTATTGTTCCTCCGGCGAGTATCCGGGTTTAATGACGACCGTCAGGCTTCGGCTGTGGGAGGTGGTGGCGTAACGAGCCGCACCGAAGTCGATCAGCTTGACCTGACCGTATCTGGTGACCATGATATTGTCCGGCGCGATGTCGCGGTGAATGATGTTTTGTTCGTGAACGACCTGCAGGGACTGGATGAGGGGCGTCATCAGCCGCACAGCTTCGTCTGCCGGAAGCGGCCCGGTCTTTTCGAGATATTTGGTCAGCGTTTCACCGTCAAGGTACTCCATGACGATGTACGCCGTGTTGTTTTCCTTGAAGCTTTCAAAAATCCGCACGATGCCGTCCGTGTTGCGGAACTGTGCCAGCCGGTTGGCTTCCTCGACGAATTTGTCCACGCCGTCATTGAATTGCTCAGACTTGTCGCCGTGGAACACGGTGACCTTCGTTTGTCCCGGCATCCGAGTGGAGAACTCGCTGGGGAGATACTCCTTGATGGCGACCTTCTGCTCCAGCACCGTGTTCCACGCAAGGTACGTGACGCCAAAGCCACCGTATCCCAGCACCTTTCCGACGATGTATGTATCTTTCAAAAGCCGCCCCGGTTCGAGGTGCAGTGCCTCATCCGGCTCATCGCCGTCCTCGTATCCGCAATGCGGACACATATCTAAAGCCTCATCATATTCCGTAAAACAGCTAAAACATCGCTTCATTTTCATCGCTCACCACCATACCTTGTTAACTGAATTTATAGTCGCTGATGTTCTCAAAGAAACCTTCAAAATCATCGTACACCGATACATACCCTTCCAACAACGCCTTTTTATTCAGCGGAAGGGAGCCGCTCCGATATTGAATGTGCAGGTGATCCTGCGCGTTTTCACTAAGCATAAACACAAGAAGCCGGTTGACGACTTTCATCTGATCTTCGTCGCATTTTCCAATGCTCCATAAATCCGTGAAAGTGCAGGACACATTTTTTTCGGTCACCGGGGTTACTGAATATAATCCGGGGATTGATTTTTGCACATCATAAAAATCCGCTGTCACGCCTGTATATTTATCGGTTTTTCCCGCCAAGAATACTTCTCTCTCACTGCCGGTAGCTTCAATTTCACTGTGAGGCGTTTTGTTCGTGTATTCTGCCGGGGCGATAAATCCAAGCGGGAATTGTTTCGCGTCAGGAAATACTTTCGAATAGCTGCCAAAGAACAGGACATTGTCGGAGCTAACCGTTTTCACGGCTTTTTGTGCGCTCAGTGCTTTTTGCAGAATAGAGACATCCAGCCCATTGCTTTCAAATAACGGAGGAAGCGCGTCTTTTTTATACGCAGCATTGATTGCGCCGATATAATCGTCTTTTGCATATGATTTCAAAACAATGGTTACATTCGGAAAACTCTCGTTGAATGTTTTGACGATCTCATCAAACGCGCCCTTTTTCGCCGTATCTAAGGTTTCGCTTCCGGTTAAGGAATACCATAGCTCAACCGTGCTATCCGGCAGCGTTTCGGCCAGCTTTTGCTGGTTATATTGGTATGAGAAAACAGACAATCCTATCGCCACAACGAAAACGGCAGTCAGTAAACCAATAAGCCGTTTTTTTCTGCGGCGTTTCTTTTCTTTGGCAACACTCAGTACTTTTTTTTCTTTCATGAGAGCTTTTTCAAATTCATCCGCAGATGTGAAACGCAGATGCATATCTACTGCCATTGCGCGAAGAATGGTATCGTTTATGTAGTCAGGAATATCCGCCTTTATTTCTTTTGGAGGGATCAGGTTGTCTTCCGCTTTTCGATTGGTAGACTCGACCGGCTTAGTACCTGTAATCATATAATAAAGAGTCGCGCCCAGTGCGTAAATATCCGTCCACGGGCCTTGTTCGCTGATGGATTGATATTGCTCGGGCGGTGAAAAGCCCGGTTTCATCACCTGTGTGAGCTTTACTGTTTGTTGATCCTCACGTTTTGAAAAGCGTGCCGCGCCGAAGTCAATCAGCTTTACTTTACCGCTTGAACAGAGAAATATATTGTCAGGGCTGATGTCGCGGTGAATGATTCCTTCACTATGAACGGTTTTTAATGCGGAGCATATGCTCTGCATAACTGAAACGCATTGCTCTGTATCCATAGCATTTTGTTTCAGTAACTCGTTTAATGGGGTTCCTTCTAAATATTCCATCACCATATAGGCGGTGTTATTTGCTTCAAAGAATTCAAAAATATTAACAATATTGCTGTTTTTACTGAACTTCGCCGTATACCGCGCTTCATCCAAAAAGCGGTTCAAAAAGTGTTGAAATTCAGCGCGTCGGTTTTGTGCGTAAATCGTCACGTCTTGTGTTCCGGGCTGACGGGTGACCACGCCGGTGTAGTAATATTCTTTAATTGCGACCACAGTGTTCAGGTTCTTATCCCATGCCTTATAAGTAATGCCAAAGCCGCCAAAGCCAAGCACTTGTCCTACAATGTAGCGGTCATGCAATACCATACCGGGATAGAGGAAGTACGGCTCGGAAGCCGGGTCGCCTTCCTCATATCCGCAGTGGGGACACATATCCAGCTCACTGTCGTATTCTTTAAAGCAATTGTTGCATCTGATCATCATGTATTCAGTTCCTCCTATTTCGGGCGATATTGGATATACTCTCTTGCCGGTTATGATACCAGTACCGCCCTGAGCATTCGTGTGTGCCGTGGTTACAGACGTTTCTCTTATCTAAAGCCTCATCATAGTAAAACAGTCGAAACACCTCTACTTTCTGTCCGGCCTAAACCGAATAATCTTCCCACCGGAAGCCATCCATGCAAAACGGAATAAGTATAAACTCAGCCGTGCCGAGTTTGATTTTGTCCTGCGCGTTCATTTGTGTCGGGGTCATTACTATATTTCCGTTCAGATAGGTGAGACCGCTACTCTCTCCCTGTTGTATATAAAACACTTGATTCTGTGGTTCAAAAGTAATCACGCAGTGCTTGTTACGGGATACACTCGGCTCTTGAGCCAACGGGATATCCATGTTCATGGCGCGTCCAACCGAGTTGTTCCCGGTTTTAAGATTGAAGCTTTGCCCGAAATATTCGCCTTTCACGCAAACAAGCCATCCCACTACCGGTTCCGCACCGGCAGGCGCGTTCCACATGGCAACTGTTTTGACATCTTCTGTATCCTTATGGGAAACGACCGCGTTCACTGCCGCTTGCAAAGAAGAAGGCGCAGAGGCTGCCGGAACTTGCTGCGGAGCGGTTTCAGTAACAGGCGCGGGATGCTGTGGCGTTTGGACCGGGGCAGAAACGGGTTCGTGTTGAAAAATTGACGCGGTTTTATCAAGGTTACCCGATGTCGGGGTAATGTTTTGATTCCCAAATACCGACTCAGTGGGCGTGTAGTTTTCCGAAGAACGGGAAGGTGTTTGTGATGGCACCGCAGAGGGCTGATCAAATTGTGACCCGGAAGCCGTGGTCACTTTCGACGGTTCTATTCCGAAGGTCGCTTTCGATGCGGATGCCAAGTCCGGATTACAAGCCGGACATTCAGTATACCTGTCTGCGTTATAAAAGTGACCGTAAGGACATTGCACTTTGTTTTTAGCCATCTTCTTTGCCTCCATCATTAACCTGAATGATTATGCAGGTGGTATTATCCTGCGAACCTTTCGTCTGTTTCGTTGCTTTTTCAAGCAGCAGGGTCAGTCCTTCTGCCAACGGATTGGCCGATAACACGGACATGATTTCGCTGTCGGACAAAGCCTTTGTCAAACCGTCTGTGGTAAGAAGGATTTTATCGCCCGGTAAAAGCGCAAATCCGGTTTCATTGATGTCATATATTTTGACGCCGCTCATGCCAATGAAACTGATTAAAGCATCGGCGCGGTGGTTTCTGTGTGAATTTTGAGCGATTTGCAATTCTTCGCCGGATAGTTGTTCTAAGCTAAGAGCAAAATTATGATCACGGGTCACCTGAACGATTTCATTCCCTCGAATGATATATAAACGGCTGTCTCCGACCGATAGCCAATAAAGACTGTTTTTTTCAATCGCTGCCGCCACTATCGTCGTGCCGGAACCGCTTAACCCGGATTGTTTTTGCAGGGTGACAACGCTCTCATCCAAAATGTCGATGGCGCGAAAGAAAAAGGCCGGAAGCTGTTCTGTCGGATTTTTCCCAATAAATAATTCTTTCAGCTTGCTCACCACTGCTTGGCTGGCGGCAGCTCCACCCTGCGTCCCACCCATACCGTCACAAACAACAGCAAACGCAACATCATCTGTAGCGGTGGAATCAAAGGAATCCTGTTGATCCTCACGTGTACCAATGATTGATTTTTCTTCAATGCTTATTTTCATAGACTTTTACCTCTGCAGATGATGGCAATTGCCGTATAATTATCCATGTCTTTGCCTTTGCCATTACGTTCGACTTCTTCTGTCATCAACCGCAACCATTCTTCAGCCGTCGTACTCTTTTTCAGAAAAGCGCACATTTTCTTCTCATCACACAACTCCCAAAACCCATCACAACAAAGGAGGAATGCCTGACAGTCAGCCAAAGGCAGTTCTTCAGCCAATTCATATTTGGGACTGTCCCAATCAATCCCCATTACACGAAGCAGACGGTTACGATCGGAATGATTACGGATTTGCTTTTTCTTTATCTCGCCGGAAATCACCAGCATTTGGGGTACGCTGTGATCAAGGGTTTGGTGTTTTACTTTGTTATTCCAAAACACATAAGCGCGGGTATCGCCGACATGACCGATCCGGGCAACACCGTCCGAAACGGTCAAAGCCACACAAGTGGTTTTCATCTCAAATGTTGCGTTTTGCGCTTTCTGCTCCTGCATGATGTTATACTGTGCTTCTAAAAAGGTTTCAGGAATAAAAGCATCAGGAGGAATATTTGCCGCTTCAAAGTTTTTCTTGAAAGTGTCTGTGGCGATTAAGGAGGCGACCTCTCCTTTGCCGTGACCGCCCAATCCGTCGGCAACAACAAAGCAATAGTTATCTCCGTTTTGCAAGGCAACAGCGGAATCTTCGTTATATTTCCGGCTTCCGGGCATTGTGATCTGTGCATAATCCATTGGTTCAGCGTCCTTTCCGAGTTCCGTTATGCTTGAAACTCAAATTCTTCATTTCCGAGACGAATGATATTACCGGGGAGAAGCTCGGTTTCTTTTTGTGCCTGTAGCTGCTGACCATTTACAAAAGTTTTGTTGGTGGAGAATAAATCCACCGCAAAAAAATGTCCGTCCCGCCCTCGTATTTCCGCATGGTTTCGGCTGATTACCGGGTTGTCTGGAATCAAGATGTCACTATCTTCGCTTTTCCCGATATGAAACACCGGCTTATT
>CABQCM010000040.1 GCA_902462665.1 uncultured Oscillospiraceae bacterium
GCAAGGGCTGTATTGTCGCAGTAAATAAATGGGACGCGGTGGATAAGGACGGCAAAACCATGGACCGCATGCGAAAATCCCTGATGAACGACCTAGCCTTTATGTCGTATGTACCCATTATTTTTATCTCGGCCAAAACCGGCCAGAGGGTAGACCGGCTGTTTGAGCTGATTCGTTTTGTCAACGATCAAAACTCCATGCGGATTTCGACCGGTATGCTCAATGATTTGTTGGCCGATGCCACCGCCCGGGTGCAGCCGCCCACCGACAAGGGCAAGCGGCTTAAAATTTACTATGTCACCCAGGCTTCCACTCGCCCGCCGACGTTTGTGTTTTTCTGCAATGATCCCGAGCTGTTTCATTTTTCCTATCAACGGTATCTTGAAAACCAGATTCGCGAGACCTTCGGCTTGGAGGGAACGCCGGTGCGCGTGGTCGTGCGCGGGCGTTCGGAATAGCCGGTGGGACGGTTTTTGCATTGAAAAACCGTCAAGGATTGGTTTGTTGTTTTGAATGAATGCGTAGCTTGCAGCGCCGAAAGCATGGCGTGCAAGCGTTGTGGGAATGGGCGCAGACTTTGGAGCAAAGCTTTTTCGCGCGAATCATTGCATGCGCCAAAAAGACGTGCTGTGCAGCCGGGCAGCGCATAGCGAAGCGGAACATACCTAGAGTTTCAAGGCGGGCGCGTAAAACGGCGTTGTACTCGAATTGCGTCGTCTATGCTAAATCAAATTTGCGCTGTAAGGGCGCGATAGCTTCAAGAAGGGGATGGAAAACACCATGCCGTTTGCACTGAGTGTGTTTTTATTATTTCTGCTGTTTGGCCTAGTCAGCTATCTGCTGGGGTCCATCAGCTTTGCGGTGATCTTCACCAAATGCTTTGCACATACTGACGTCCGCGCGCACGGCAGCGGGAACGCCGGTATGACCAACGTCATGCGCACGGCCGGTATGGCGCCCGGCTTGCTCACCCTGGCTTTCGACGTGCTCAAGGCGGCGGTCGCGGTGGTATTGGGCTATTATCTGCTCACCTGGCTTGTGGTACAGATTTCTCCCGACCCGGTCGGATATGCCGCCGGTCTAGACCCCGTTTACGGGGCAACGGTCTGCGGGCTGTGCTGTGTGATCGGGCACATATATCCAATTTTTTTCGGCTTCCGGGGAGGAAAGGGTGTTTTGGTCAGCCTTGGGATGATTTTCGTACTGGACTGGAGGTGCGCTCTCATTTTGCTGGCGGTTTTTTTGCTGGTTCTTCTGATTTCGCGCATGGTTTCCGCCGCCTCCATTGCGGCGGCGGTGTCCTATCCCATTGCCACCTATTTGTTGACCGCGTTCGCATCGGGCGCGCCGGCGGAGGATGTGATCACTTTATTCGGCCTGCCGCTGTTGTGGTTTCGCACGTTGGCGGCTGCTGTGTTCAGCGTGATTGTCATCTTGCGGCATAAGGACAATATTGTGCGTATCGCCAAAGGCGAGGAAAAGCGGTTTCATATTAAAAAAGCGAGATAGCGGATATACGGTGAATTTCGCATCGCAACGAACGGCTGTTTGTGCGGGCATGGGATTGGCCTAGCGGGAATCTATGGACCATGAACCGAAAGGATGAAGATATATGGCGAAGGTAGTCGTGCTGGGCGCAGGCGGCTGGGGCTGTGCGCTGGCCATTGCGCTGGGGGCGGAAAATACGGTTACTCTTTGGTCTCCGTTTGAGGAAGAAATTGCTCATTTGCGCGAGCATCGGGGGAACGAAAAGCTTTTGCCCGGGGTAACAATCCCAGAGGCGGTGGAGCTGACCACCTCGTTGGAATGTGTGCGTGAGTGCGATTTGGTGCTCATGGTGGTGCCTTCGGTGGCGGTTCGGGAGACGGCGCGCAAGCTGTCCGGCATTTTGCCGCCGGGCAAGGTGGTGGTTGACGCCTCGAAGGGCATTGAGCTGGCAACCACCAAGCTGCTTTGCGAGTGCATTGAGGAAGAACTGCCCGACTGCCGCTCGGCCGTGTTGTCGGGGCCATCTCATGCTGAGGAAGTGGCGCGGGGAATCCCCACCACCGTTGTGGCCGCCGCCCGGGATCGTGAAACCGCATTATTGGTGCAGGATGTAGTGATGAACGACACGCTGCGGGTTTATACCAACGACGATATGGTCGGCGTTCAGCTTGCGGGGGCTCTGAAAAATATTATTGCCGTCGCCGCCGGTATCCTGGCCGGGATGGGGATGGGAGACAATGTGATGGCCGCCCTGATTACGCGGGGCCTGAGTGAGATTGCGCGTTTAGGGCGCAGCCTGGGGGCGAAGGAAGCAACCTTTGCCGGTTTAGCTGGGATCGGGGATTTGATGGTGACCTGCATGTCGCAGCACAGCCGCAACCGCCGGTTCGGTATGGCGCTGGGCAAGGGGATGACCGCCCAGCAGGCTTTGCAGGAGGTTGGCATGACCGTGGAGGGGTATCACGCGGTTCGGGCAGCGCGCAAGCTGGCGCGCCGTCAGGGGGTGGAGATGCCCATTACCGAGCAGCTTTATCAGGTGCTGTACGACGGCGTCAGTGTCAGCGATGCGGTGAGCCGTCTTATGACCCGTCCCAAGAAGCACGAAGTGGAGAACGTGTTTGTGGACTAAACGATTGGTCCGAGGGTAGTTGTGCTGTCCCTTTTATGGTTGAAAGCGTTATCAACCAGCGCGAAGATAGGCGCTTTTTGCTGGGCGAGGGCAGGTGTTGCCCAGCAAGGTCGGCGGTTCCCCTTTCGAGCAATTGCCCGATAAACCTGGATTGCCTGGTCAACGATATTTTAGACAAACGTTTCCAGCATCAAATCGTAATAAAAGTGTGCGATCATCGGATTCCAAAGAGTCTTGCTTCTTTTGAGCATAACGGCAAACAGCACTCCGCAAAACAACGCGGATATGCTTTGAACCAAAAATCCAGACCAGTTAAAATTCCCATACAAAAGTAGCTTTATGAAATAGGCCGGCCAGTGGAGGGCTGCAAACAGGAATGCAGATAAAATAAGGGAAACCTTATCGGAATGAACTTTTTTCAGCAGGTTATATCCCCAGCCACGGAATACCGTTTCTTCCCCAACTCCGACAATGAAAAGTTTGATCGTCAAAAGCAGGAAATTTTCGTCTGCAACATGCCAAGAACGATAGTTCATCCACATGGATGCCAAAGCATATATTGTAGTCAGCACCATAAATAGGATGAATACCGGCTCCGCTTTTGGCTTTGAAAATAATTGTTTTCTTCTCCAAAATAAGTGCTTATCAAATTTATGGATCAAAAGGAATGCCGGGAACATCCAAACAATCCGGCTAAAATAACCATACAGGTATTTACCTGCAGGCAGATTTCCCAAAAGAAGGGCGCTGTAATTCCACGCATCGGTTACCATCGCCCAGAGGGCAACAAAGCCTGCCATGGATAAGATTGCAAGTAGGGTCTGCCTTTTTGAATTCACCAGCAATCATCTCCTTTTTGTCACTTTAATTTTATCATAAGAATTGGTTTCATTCAATTCGGCTGCGTAAAAATGCCGAAGCTTTGATCGGGGGCGCTTAGCTTGCAAAGGGACTTTTTGAAAAAAGTCTTGATTTTCCAAAGGGAATGTGGTAAAATATACACTGTACGATATGGAATGTATGAAAGAGTGGGGCAACCCGCTCTTTCCGTTTTATTGGTTGAAAATAAAAGGTACCGCCGGCCGCTTGCGCCGCAGCGGGGGAAAGGAATGGGAAGCTTGGCGAAAAAGGATAGCGGCGGCACGGTGAAAAAGGCGTGGGCGCTGGCTGAGCCCTATGCGCGGCAGCTCGGGCTTTCGCTTTGGGATGTGTTGTTCGTCAAGGAGGGCGCGTCCTGGTATTTACGTTATATTATCGATAAGGAGGGCGGCGTGAATATTGACGATTGCGAGGCCCTGTCCCGCGCGGTCAACGATCCTTTGGACGAGGCCGACTTTATCAAAGAGGCGTATTATCTTGAGGTTTCCTCCCCTGGGCTGTGCAGAGAGCTGAAGCGACCAGAGCATTTTGAAGCTATGGTAGGCCGTCCGGTGCGGGTGCTGCTCATCCGCCCGCGGGATAACGAGCGGGAATTTTTTGGGGAGCTGTGCGGCTTTGACGGCCAGCAGGTTTTCCTTCGGGCAGGGGATGACGAGCTTTCCTTTGCCAAAGTAGAGATTGCTTCCGTGACATTGTGTGACGATACTATCGACGAAATCGACGGTTAAGTTGAGGAAAGTCGAACTCGAACGGTTTTCATACGATCTATTTCCGCAGTGTTTGCCCAGCGAAAACATCTCAGTCTGAAAACTGCGAAGCACCTCTCAGCGAGATATCATTGAGAGATGTTTGCTTTTTTCGATGATGCCTTGCTGACGCAAGGCGAAGAGAAAAAGGGGAAAAGCGCCAATGAGAGCCGCTGAGAGGCATTCGGGTTCGACTCCCCTCAGCTTAAAGATCAGTATTGGAGGATATGAGGAAAATGGCTAAAAGTACAAACGCGACCGCCAACCAGAACAACGAGTTTTTTGAGGCGCTGGAGCAGATGGAGAAAGAAAAGGGAATTCCCTGCGACTACATTGCCGAGAAGATCAGCAGCGCCGTGGTGGTTTCGGTCAAAAAGGATTACGGCTCCAAGGATATCGTTTTTTGCGATGTGGACTGTGAGAGGCGTATTTTCTCGGTTTATGTGCGCAAAAACGTGGTCGATGACATCGAAGATCCCGACACCGATATTTTGGTGCAGGACGCGCAGAAATACAAACGAGGCGCGCTGGCTGGCGACGTGGTGGAAATTCCGCTGGATACCCGCCAGTTTGGCCGCATTGCCGCCCAGACGGCCAAGCACGTCATCCGGCAGGGCATCCGGGACGCCGAGCGCGGACAGACCTTGAGCGAATTCCAGTCCAAGCATCAGGAACTGGTAACCGCGCTGATTAACACCATTGATCCCCGCACCGGCAACGCGACGGTGGAAATCGCTCATTCCGAGGCCATTCTTCCCAAGGCAGAGCAGGTCCCAGGAGAAGAGCTTCGAGAGGGAGAACGTATCAAGGTCTATGTGGTGGACGTGCGTGACAGCGAGAAGGGGCCGAAAATCATGATTTCCCGCACCCATTCGGGACTGGTTAAGCGGCTGTTTGAGATGGAGGTGCCCGAGATTTTTGACGGTACCATCGAAATCAAAGCAATTTCCCGCGAAGCTGGTTCTCGCACTAAGCTTGCGGTTTACTCCAAGGACGAGAATGTCGATCCCATTGGCGCCTGCATCGGGCCGCGCGGCTCGCGTGTGGCCGGTATCGTGGATGAACTGGGCGGGGAAAAAATCGACATTGTCAAATATTCTGACGACCCGGCTGAGTTCATCAAGGGGGCGCTGTCTCCTGCTAACGTGCTCAGCGTCGAGGTCGATCCCGAGGGAGCCAAAGCTTGCCGGGTTACCGTGCCTGATTCCCAGTTGTCCCTTGCCATCGGCAACCGGGGGCAGAATGTGCGTCTTGCCGCCCGTCTGACCGGATGGAAAATTGACATCCGTCCGGAAAGCGGATTTTTTGGCGAGGAAGAATAACAGCGCGTCAATCGGATCGCAGGGCCTTTTGGAGTCGGTGAAGAAGTGCGGGGATACCGCATTTGCCGGCCGATAGAGCAAAGGAGGATGAGCAGCTTGCAGCAAAAACGCACGCCGCTGCGCAAATGCATGGGATGCGGCGAGATGAAGGACAAACGCTCGCTGGTTCGCGTGGTGCGCAGCCCCGAGGGAGAAGTTTCTCTGGACCTTGGCACCCGTAAGCCTGGCCGGGGCGCTTACGTTTGCAAGTGCGCCGAATGCCTGCGCCTGGCCCGTAAGGCGCGCCGTTTGGAGCGGGCGCTGTCCTGCCAGATCCCCGACGAGGTGTACGAACGCATGGAGGGGGAAATCGCGGCAGATGAATGATCCGATTTTATCATTGCTGGGAATGGCGCGCCGCGCCGGTCGTGTTGTGCTGGGGGCCAATTTGGCCGCACAGACGGTCGAGCGGGGCAAAGGGTATCTGGTATGCGCCTCCAGCGAGCTGAGCGAGCGCACCAGACGCGAGCTGCTGCGCATTTGCGAAAAGGGAAGAGTTCCGCTGCGGATTCTGCCCTACACCATTGAGGAGCTGTCGGCGGCCATTGGGGCCGCGACCGGCACCGTAACCATAACGGATGAAAACTTCGCCGCGGGAATAGGCCGCAAATGCGACGAGCAAGACAAGGGAGGAAACGGACTATGATGATGAAATACAGGGTTCATGAGGTGGCAAAGGATTTTGATAAGCCGAATAAGGAGGTCATCGACCTGCTGGGCGAGGTGTTTGGCGAGACAAAAAAGCATATGACCGCCCTCACCGAAGCCGAGCTGGATGTGGTCTTTGATCATTTCACCCAGCAGAACCAGGTGGAAAGCTTCGATTATTATTTCTCTCTGGGGGAGGAAGCACGCAAAAAGCGCGAGCAGGAGCGCGAGGCGGAGAAGGCCCGCAAGCTGGCCGAGCAGCAGGCGCTGGCCGAACAGCTTTTGCAGGCGGCCCGCGAGCAGGCGAAGGGGCAGAATGTTGCAGGCTCGGCCGATAAAGTTCCCGGTGCAAACGCGGATAAAAAGCCTTTGGATAAGAAACCGAGCGCGCCCGCACAGAAGAACGCCGGTACGCCCGCGCCAGCTGCTCCGGCCAAGCCCAAGCAGAAACAGCCGGGGGCTCAGCCCCACCGCGGCCCGGCCGAGGTTCGCCGGGTGGATACCCGCGCGGGTCATGTCGAGTTGGATAAATACAATGAGAAGTACACCCAGCTGGCTCCTGACCGTGCGGTGCGGGACAACACGGTACACAAGCAAAAGCTCAAGCAGCGTTCGCAGGAATATCGCCGTCCCCAGCGTGCCAAACGGGAGACCGAGGCAGATAAATTGCGCCGTCTTCAGCTCGAGCGCATCAAGAAGACCCCCATTAAGGTCACCATCGGGGATGAAATTACGGTTGGTGAGCTTGCCTCCCGCATGAAAAAGACGGCGTCTGAGGTTATTAAGCAGCTCATGAAGCTGGGCGTGATGGCCACTATTACGCAGGAAATCGACTATGATACCGCCGCAATCGTGGCCACCGAAATGGGAGCCGTGGTCGAGCGGGAAGTGGTTGTCACTATTGAGGAGCGCATCATCGACGACAGCGAGGACGCGCCGGAGAACCTGCAGCCTCGCAGCCCGGTCGTGGTGGTCATGGGGCACGTTGACCATGGTAAAACCTCCATTCTCGACGCCATTCGAGACACCTCGGTTACTTCGACTGAGGCGGGCGGAATCACTCAGCATATCGGCGCTTACCGTATTCAAGCAAACGGCCGGGATATCACCTTCCTTGACACGCCGGGACACGCTGCGTTTACTTCCATGCGCGCGCGTGGCGCTCAGGTTACCGATGTCGCAGTGCTGGTTGTGGCGGCGGACGACGGCATCATGCCCCAGACCATTGAGGCTATCAACCATGCCAAAGCAGCCGAAGTTTCCATCATCGTGGCCATTAACAAAATGGATAAGCCCGACGCTTCTCCCGACCGCATCATGCAGCAGCTGACCGAGCATGGCCTCGTGCCGGAGGAATGGGGCGGCGACGTCATCTGCGTGCCGGTGTCGGCTGTGACGAAGATGAACATTGATAAGCTGCTCGAGAGCATTCTGCTGGTTTCGGACATGATGGAGCTCAAAGCGAACCCCAACCGCACCGCCCGTGGAACGGTCATCGAGGCGCGTTTGGACAAAGGGCGCGGCCCGGTGGCGACGGTGCTGGTGCAAAACGGCACCTTGAAGCTGGGCGATATTCTCGTTGCCGGCACGTCGGTCGGCCGTGTGCGGGTGATGATGAACGACCGCGGCGAGCGGGTGGAGACGGCTGGTCCGTCGGTGCCGGTGGAGATTACCGGACTGGCCGAGACTCCGCAGGCTGGCGATACCTTTAACGTCGTCTCCGACGAGAGGCTGGCCCGCGAGCTGGTTGAGCAGCGTCGCGCCAAGGCGAAGGAAGAGCAGTTCAACGCCGTGCAGAAGGTCACGCTAGATAATCTGTTTGACCAGATGCAGCAGGGCGAGGTCAAAGAGCTCAACATCATTGTCAAGGCCGATGTGCAGGGCTCGGTGGAAGCGGTCAGCCAATCGCTACAAAAGCTTTCCAACGACGAGGTGCACGTGCGGGTAATCCATGGCGGCGTGGGCGCGGTCAGCGAATCGGACGTGATGCTGGCCAACGCCTCCAACGCCATCATTGTGGGCTTTAACGTGCGGCCTGACCCCGTTGCAAGGACCAACGCCGAGCGTGACGGTGTGGATATGCGCATGTACCGCATTATTTACGACTGCATTGAAGAAATTGAATCGGCCATGAAGGGTATGCTCGCGCCTAAGTTCCGCGAAGTTGTTCTCGGCCGGGTCGAGGTGCGGCAGG
>CABQCM010000041.1 GCA_902462665.1 uncultured Oscillospiraceae bacterium
TTGACATCGGAGAGAAACCTATCAAAGTTTTAGATAATCAAAATCACAGCATGGAGGATGCTTTTTGATAGCATATCTTTTCGTGTCTCATCATAGTATTGAATGGAAAGCAAAAGAAAGAGGTGGTCATAAATAAAATGAAAACGAAACCAAAGCTGAATTTTCGATTCCACAATCCGAACACACCAGAGGTCACACAGAAAGCGTTAATCGATATTTTCATTCAAGCTAACCTGCCCAAAATAGAAAGAAAGATGCGAGTGGCCACCAGCGAAGATAACGAGAATAAAGTGTCATAAAACAAGCGGTCTGCGAAAGCAGGCCGCTTGTTTTTGGTATTGAAAAAACTTGTAGCGCATGATAATATAAAATATCATGTGTAGAATGGCGGTGCAGCCTATGAATGTAGCGGCTTATTGTCGCGTCTCTACTGATAAATCCGACCAGTTGAATAGTCTGGAAACACAAAAATCGTTTTTTAACGAGTATACCGAACGCAATGGACACACTCTGGTAAAGCTGTATGCAGACGAGGGTATCTCAGGGACTAAGATCAAGAATCGAAAAGAGTTTTTGCATTTGATGGAGGATGCAAAACGAGGGATATTCGATATGGTTGTGGTCAAAGATATTTCCAGATTTGCACGCAATACAGTAGACCTCCTGCAAAGCATTCGCACACTAAAATCCCTGGGAATTGAAACTACTTTTTTGACATCCAATATGACTGTGCTAGGACAATCGGAATTTGTTTTGACAATATTCGGTGCCCTAGCACAAGAAGAAAGCGCCAACACCTCAAAGCGTGTAAAATTCGGCAAGAAAATGAACGCCGAAAAGGGCCGAGTGCCCAACTATGTTTATGGATATGATAAAAAAATCGGTGATTATTTTAACCTATCCATCAATCAAGAAGAGGCAAACATAGTGCGCCAAATTTTTCAGTGGTATACACAAGAGGGTT
Organism: uncultured Oscillospiraceae bacterium; assembly: GCA_902462665.1. GTDB lineage: Bacteria > Bacillota > Clostridia > Oscillospirales > Acutalibacteraceae > CABQCM01. The sequence continues at coordinate 965 of CABQCM010000041.1, forward strand.
ATGGCACAGATAAAATTGCAACTATGTTAAACAATCGCGGCCTTACCACTAAGCGCAAATGTCAATGGAGTCAAACTGCTGTCCGGCGTTTGCTTGCCAATGAAATTTACGTCGGCAAGATTATTAACGGCAAACAGGAAGTTACCGACTTTCTCACTGGACAGAGAGTGCAGCGGGAACGCTCGGATTGGATGGTGGAGGAGCGCCCAGGATTACGCATTGTGAGCGACGATACTTTTTATTTGGCCCAGCGTATTATGAAATCACGAGGGAACATGTTCAAAATAGATCGAGAGCGCCAAAGCAATAAGCATTTATTTTCTACAATCATTAAATGCAAGGAATGCGGCAGATCGTTTCGCCGCACCGTCCGAACATATAAGCATACTTACGCGCGTTGGGTATGTTCGGTGCATAACGGCAGCGGCGCCGATGTTTGCCCCAATGCGGTTGCAATCGACGAAGAAGAGCTTATTAAAGCGATAGAAGAATACTTCTCTGAAATCGTAAAGCAAAAAAAGCGTGTCATGCGTTATATGGTTGGCGAATTCCATCGTATTTACAAGGCCAAGGATGACAATCTAGACCGTGAAAAAGAAATTAATGCGCAGCTATCTAAATTAAAAAAATCCAGACAGAAATACATGGACATGTATACCGACGATTTGATCTCACGGGAAGAATTGAATGAAAAGATTGGCGGTATGCGAGCCGAAATAGCACGTCTAGAAAATGAATTATCGACCATCTCCACCAATATAGAAAGAGGCGACCAGTTGGGCAGCGTGCTGCACACCACATTCCGCACCATAGAAGATATTACCGACGTGCGGGAAATGACCAACGCCCAGCTGAAACAGATCATTCAAAAGATTGAGGTCGATAAGGAAGGAAACATTGATATACACCTTCGTGCGTTGGAGGATTATGGCCTCGGAAAAATCATTCCATTTTAATTCTACCATACATAAAGACGTCTCGGAACGCCTGAGGGCAATCGATCCCCAATTGTATGGAGAGGTCAAAGAAATTCTGGATACCAACAAAGCGCAGCGGCATATTCGCGGCGGTATGGCCACACAGCAAAAATACCGCAAAAAAAGCGAAGAAGACTGAACGGCGCTTTTGGGAGGAAAAAGGAAACCCGGTGTGAACAAAGGGAGTCTCCCCGTTCACATCGGGTATTTTTATGCCTTGAGCCTGCCGCGCTTCCTTGTCATGGAGGAATAGCGAAAAAGCGCTGGAAAGTTCGGTCGGTATAATTTTCATCTTGAAAAAAGCGCTCCCCCGGTGTATCGCACCGGGGGGAGCATTGGGAGGGTAATTCGATGAAATCTAAGTTACTCTGCAGGGAAACCGTCAATCAATCCTACGGAACGCTGTAAAATCAGCAAAGCGTCGCTCGCGTCGATCGAGTCGTCCGCATTCACATTGGCGGCAGCCTGCTGCCGTTCATTCAAAGTGGTCAAATTGACACTGTGCTGCAGCACCAACAGAGCGTCGGAAGCATCCACATTGCCGTCGCCGTTGACGTCACCCATGCGGTTGGAATCCGAATCCGAGGGAACGGTTTCCTGGCTCCACACGTCGCCCATCGGCGAATAATAAAACGTGGTTTTGCCATCCATGACCGCGCCGCCATCGGAGCACAGCGTTTCGCTTACCTCAATCTGATTGGTCCGGTTCCAGCTAAGATAGGCTTCCTTGGCATACACCCGCAAAATATTAGCCGAAACGTCGTAATCCAGATAAACGCCATCCGCATCCTCGCTAAGAATTTCTCCAATGGAGGTTCCGTTCAAAAGAATCGTGTCGGTATAATCCCCCTGAACGCCCGTTTCCACGATGCCGGCCCTGTTTTCCAAAACCGTATCGCGCAGCGCCATGTTGAATCGGATGTCCACGCGGTAATATCCGTCATACGGCCGAAGTGCGCCCTGATACTGCCCGTTTTCACTGATTTGCGTCACCTTAGCCGTCAGACGGCGGTCGGCAATATTCAGTTCCTTCTTCGCGATATGAATAATATCCGAAGTGTTATCGGCCGGCAAAGAAACCTCCAAGCCGTCCAGCATCAGTTCTTGGCCGGTATAATAGGCCGGTTTGTTCGCATCCTCAAACCATATTTTATAGGTAGCGTTGGTTTCCAGGCCCTTGAGAAGAATTTTCTGACTTGTCGCGGCCCGGTTGCGGCGGTACACCATGGCATAGCCTCTCCCCTGCTCGGGGCAGTAATATTCCCAAGCCGCCCAGTCGCTTTCGGAGCGGGACCAATTGGATAACACATAATAATCGCCGTAATTGAACGCAGCCAGCTCGGCATGCTCTTGGGTGATATCCTGTACGATATCCCAGTCAACCGGCGAGTCCGTAATGTAATCCAGCACCATAGAAGAGGCCATTGCCGTACGCAGCGAATAGCGGTTGGCAGTTTTGTTGTTGTTGTCGGAGCCGCCTTCACCATTCGCTTTGGTGCCAAAGTAGGGAATCCACCGGCTCATTTCGGTGGCAATCCCCTGCTGAGCGGGACGGTCGCCATAGCCATAGTCGGTTTTATGCAGCGGAACCGCTCGACGCATGGTCTCCAAATCGTTGCGGTTTCCGCCACTGGCACAGGAGTCGATGACAGCGTCGGGAAAAGCCTCCAAAATACGATCCCACAGCTTCAAATGTCCCTGCACATACAGGTTCTCCGTAATACCGTCGCGGTTTCTGCCCTGGCTTCTGTCGCCCGTCTTCCAATAACTGAGCGGCTCGATGTTAAAGTCTTCGCGGTAGAGGGAAATGCCGCCCTCGCGCATAATCGAGATAATGCGGTCGCTGAACCAATCCACCGCGTCGGAAAGCCCCATGTTCACCAGAACACCGGATATCAGCCACTCTCTGCGAATGGTCTCCCCATTGTCTTTCAGCCCGTTTACGGGAGCAAAGGAACGTTCCGGCTCAAACCAAAGCAGCGTCTTCATTCCATAGCTCTTGGCAAAATTCGAGATATCCAAAAATTTGGAGGGGAATTTGGTGTCGTCCACCTTCCAAACTCCTGTACCAGGCCAGCCATTGGCAGGAAGGCTGACGTAATTCCCACGGTCATCGATATTGTAATACCAGCCGGCGTCCATCCACCAGTAATTGAGATTGATCCCGTTCTCGCGATAGGTGCGAATCGCATCGATCTGATTTTGATCGGTGGCCATGGTCATAACGCCATACTGGAAAGAAGAGGATGCGCACAGCATGGGATCCATCAGCTTGAGCTCGCCCTCGCCGGAGGCGTCCTCCGTTACCCGATGCATGTTGCAGTCGATCATCCAGTGCCGCCAGAGGTTGGTAGCGCGATCCTGATCCTGCCCATCGTAATGCACAAAGGCCATCAAAGGCGTGCGTATGGTTTCGCCGTTTTTCAAATAAGACGAAAAGCTTTCCTGACCGGCCACAAGGCGAGTGATACCGGGATTCTCGCTGTTATCCAGGGTCATGCTCCATTGTCCCGGCCAGCCTATCGCGTAAAGCACGACTTTGCTGCCATATTCCAAATTGAAATACGAGGAATTGGCCTGAGTGCTTCGTCCACCTTTGGACGACGTGGTGTAGGTTCCGTCTACATCCACCGTATAAGGCTTATATTGCTGAGAGTCGCCGTAGTTTCCAAACAGATAAGGATCCTTTCCGCGAAGCGTAAGATCCGCAGCGTTAATGCCGCTGATTATGGGAGAATCCGTACCCGTGTTATTGGAAATGTACACCACCCAATCGTACGCGTTGTAATTCGGATAATATACGCTGGTGACCTCAAAGACCAGACCCGAGGTGTGCTTAAGCTGGGTCACCGTGGTTTCGATGTCATTCTGAGTCTCGGTCTTTTGCGATTCCAGGGTAAAATCCACGCCAAATCCAAAATACTCTTTCCCGTCAATGCAGAAGCTCATCGGGAAATTTTTGAGATTGTCGCTCAAAAATCCGCGGTATTCTTCTTCAATGCGTTCGCGTTCCTCTTTGGTTGGGGCCATGACGTCCAAAGCAGTCGAGCCGAACGAGGGAACCGCAATGCCAAACGGCCGCTCGGTTTCCTCGGTAAATACCAGTTGCGCGCGCAGCGCCTGGGATTTCTGCTCTTTATCGTAACGATAAAATTTATCCGAGGCATAGGCTCGAATGGTGCCCGCTCCCTCGATCACCGCCAGATATTCGCCCGCCGCAACAAATCCGGAGAAATCAACAAACGCCATATTGTCATTCGCACGGGTAATTGCCGTTACGACCGGCATATCGTTGATCGTGCGGTAATAAGAAGAGGCCCACCGATACAGCTTCACGGTGATTTCCTGATCCTCTGGGACACTTTCCAGCTCCAGCCCAAGGGCGTTAAAATCCTGCAGCGCTTTGAATTGGAGGTTTGCGCCATTCAAATCAATGACCTGCGATTCCTGGCTTTCATCGTACATCTTTACGCCGTCGCGGTAAATGCATTCGCGGCTGAGCGCCAGAGTAGGATTCAGCCAGTCGGTGCTGCCAAAATTATAGATTCCGTCGTAATTGGTGGTGCGCAACGTAATCAGTTTGGCGTCGGCCGGAATCGTGGCGCAAAGAAGCTTGACTGTTTGCCCGGCCAACTGCCCGGAGCGCGCAACCTCCACGCCGTCCGCCAACACGATACACTCCACATCGTCGCATTCGCCCGAGCCCTGAAAGGCATTTCTGCCTACATAAGACTGAAAATAGGTATAGCCCCTTCCCTCGACGGGAATGTCAATTTCAGCATAAGCCGATGCTTCTTTTCCGTTTTTGGGATGGATCTCAAATCCCTTTTCCGAAGTGTAAGAACCGCCGCCGATGGCAAGGCCGCCATTAGCGCTGGAATTACGGCGGAAGCTATCCCCCAGCGCCGCTACACGGGAAACATAAGCGTCGCTCGCCAGCACCACGTCGCCCCCTACCTGAACCGAGAGTGGGAGCCCTTTGTCGGTCATTTCCTGCCCATCCACAACACCGACAACCCGCAGTGCCGCTGTCTGCTCGGCCTGGCTCAGCCCTTCGACCTCACAGGTAAACTTCGTCCCAGTTACCGGGGCAGTTCCAATCAGCTCATCCTCCAAATAAATCCGAACCGAATCTGCTTTGGCCTCGCCCGATACCGTCAGATGATCGTCCAAATAAATCAGTTGATTTAAATCAACCGACGAAGGCGAGCGAACGACGACATCCCCCGCCTCGTTGAGTGCGGTCGTTTGCGCTGCGGACGAGGAAAAGGGAATCCCCGCCATACATACCGCCGCGCTCATGGCCGCGCTCAAAACTCTCCACCATTTTTTACAATTCATATGTTGTCTCCTTTTTTAGCATGCGTGTCCAAGGGTTTGCCGCCCCGCCTTTGACAGACGGGGCGGTCCCTCCTACCCCAACAAAGCCAAACGTCTATTACCCCTCAACGGGGAATTTGGAGATTAGATCCACCGAACGCTGCAATATCAGCAGCGCATCGGCTGCGTCTATCTGTTCGCTGCCGTCCACATTCGCTCTGGCCATTTGCTCCTCGGTCAGGGTAATGAGACCCACGCTATGCTGCAATGCAAGCAGCGCGTCCTGTGCATCGATGCTGCCGTCCGCGTTGATATCTCCAAACTTCGCTTGATTTTGCAACGCACGGTAAGCCTCCCACGCGTCGTTCAAAGCCGAGCGGTTGGTGATGAGCGCAATGGCCTCCTCATCCCCGGCATAAAGCATCTCATACTGGCTAAGGACCATATCCGCAGCATCCAGCAGCTCTTTCTTCTCTGTATAATTGCTGCCAGTAATTTCACCAATGGCGTCAATCGCCTGGATCACTTCCTGCGCCTGCGCTGCGCGCTCGGTTTTGTAAGCCTCCATCAGCGGTTCCAGATACGCTTCCGCTTCGGTCAGCTTGGTAAGATCGCTTTCGGCCACATAAGGCTTTTGCGCGTCAGTCAAGCCTTCATAAGCGGCACGCGCGGCTTGGACTCGGTTAAAATCACGCAGGGTAAGCTGGTTCTTCGCGGGCAGTGCCTGAATTTGCTCCGCTACCACACGGGCAGCCGCTTCCAGCTCTTGGAATCCCGTCATTTTCTCAACCAGTTGCTGCAGTTTATCAACCAGATCGGCCGGAACCTTCTGTTTCTCATCATCGGAAAGATTCTGGAAAGATAGCTGCGCTTTCTCCAGAGAAAGCCGGTCATCAATCGTCAGATCATCTACTTCGGGCAGCGCTTGAATCATTTCTATAACCTTGTCGGCCTGCGAAACCGATGCATAGTACAAAATAGCGTTGCCCCATCCGGCGCTGTCGTAAGCAATGCCGTCGCGGCCGTCACGGACGCGAAGAACGATTTTGTTCGCCTTTGATACATCAACCGTAAGCATGCAGGCGTAGCCAGCTTCCAAAATCGGGCTTTCCACCACCAGCTCATCGTCCACCAGAATCTGGAACTGAATTTTGCCGGACGGACCGGCGCTGTCCTTACCAACGATGGCGCGGAACAAATCATACTCATAGCCGCTGATATCGTACACAATGTCGGCCAGACCGGTGCTCGGATCCACGTGGGTGCGAATTCCTTTTTGGAACTCAATGCCGGCGATGGTCAAAGTGCCGCCAGCCTCGTTGCAGTTAAAGCTTGGCTGATAGGTCGGCACCTTGTCCTCAGAGGTCGCACCGTACATGCTCCAGCTTTCCCATTCCATATCGCTGATGTAAGCGGCCCCTTCGGGAACGGTCAAATCCAGCGTGGTATCCACCCATCCTTTTCTGGGCTCGTCCGGCACTACGATAGGATTGCTGTGAATCCGCGCATTGCCCCATGCCGAAGAATCTCCCATATATCCGTCGTCGCCACAGGTCACTCTCAGCGTCAATTTGCTGCCGCCCGTGATATCGCATTCTATTTTGCTGTCCTCTCCCGGATAAAGCAGCGGGCTTTCTGCAATCACTTTATCATCCAGCAGCACGATGAACTGTACATTGCCATGGCTCCCCGCACTGTCCTTACCGACGACGGCGGAGAAGGTGGTGCACTCGTACTTGCTGATATCATAGACAATGTCGGCCGGCGTATCGTTATCCGGATGGGTGCGCAGACCCTTGTCGTACTGCTTGCCCGCAATGGTTATCTTACCGCCATTTTCTTCACTGTTCCGGCTGGGGGTATACGGCGGGGCCGCATCGGTCGATTTTCCGCCGATCATGACCCAGCTCTCCCACTCAATATCCGAAAGATAGATTCCAACCTTGGGGTCGACAGGCTCGTCCGGCTCGGTGCTGAATTTGTCGTACGCCGCCTTCGCGTCTTCCAAAGTCTTTCGATTGGTAATGAGCGCCAGCGCTTCACTGTCTTCGCTGTACGCCTTATCGTATGCCGCCAGCGCGACCTCGGCAATGTCGATTGCCGCCTTTTTGCTCTCGTAATTTTCCTTGGTTACTTCGACAATCGCGTTAATGGCGTCGA
>CABQCM010000042.1 GCA_902462665.1 uncultured Oscillospiraceae bacterium
CCCGCCGCTGCTTCTTCTTTGACTTAACCTCCAACGCGACGGAAGCTCCCTGCGACGATCCCAATCAGCCGCTGGGAACCGATCAGGATACGATGAAAAAGATTTTGCAGGCGCGCTATGACCGTGCGAAGGGTGAATTCGGTCAGCTCTTCGGCTTCCCGCCCTGGTGGCTGAAATACACCAAAGACGTTACTCCCGCCCGCGGCAATTACGGCGGCGTACAGCTTGAGTGGGACTTCACCGAGTGGTGCTCGGCCTACAGCCTTGCCAAAGAGGCCGACGCGGCTCAGCCCTGCTATATGCTCAACGCCTCGGTCTATTACAAGTATATCCCGACGGTGGAGAAATACGAGAACAACACGCCGAAAAAGATGGTCTTCGACGAAGATACGTATTACTTCACCCTCTATCTTGGCGACTACGATTCCTCCGCCTGGATGAAACGGTGGGTAACCGAGTATTGGACGAAGGACAACAAGCGCGGGGAAATCCCCATGGCCTGGGCCTTCAATCCCAACCTGTCTGACCGCGCGCCCATGCTCTTTGACTATGTGTACGAAAACAAGACCGACAACGACTATTTCATTACCGGCGACAGCGGCGCGGGCTATGTTGTCCCCTCCATGCTGTATGAGTCGAGCGAAAAGCGGACCAATCCCGACGCCACCCGTGAGTGGCTCAAATATGCCACGCCGTATTATCAGAAGTTCGACATGGGGGTTACCGGCTTCATTCTCAACACCTCCCATTTTGTCACCGATGAGATTATGTCGGAGTACAATCAGCTTTCTCCGGTCGGTTCCTTCACGATTATGACCGCCGGCACCCGGCCTCTGGTCAATTACAACGGGGTTCCTTACCTCCATCTGCAAAACCAGGTCTGGGCCGCTCCCAGCGAGCGTGAAAAAATGATGGATTTAATGTTTAAGCATATGTTCAATCATATGGCGATGGCAGGCTCTAATTTCTCGGCCTATCGCAATATCTGCGATTCGCCCGATAACATTTATGGCCTGGTGACCGATTACATTCAGTACTGCGCCGACCGGGGCTTTACGGTGAAGTACGTCGATCCCTACACCCTGTTTGATCTCATTCAGCAGTCCGGGCAGGGAGAATTTATCAACGACTAAGCTCTCGCGACCAGAATCAGCGGAGGCGCCAACGGTCAGCGTGGCCTCCCAAGCTTCCCTTCCGCGGGATGGAACAACAAATCGGAGTTAGAATATGAAAAAAGGCAAGAAAAACATTCGTCTGAATCTGCTCGCTATCCTTCTGGCCATAGTGCTGGGGGGGTATTCGCTGCAACTGGTTTCCTGGCAGTTGATTCACCGGGATAGCTACCGTTCGGTCGCCAGCGCCACGGCCACTTATACCGCTTCCATCAGCGCCGCGCGCGGAGAAATTCTCGACCGGTACGGACGTCCGCTTGCTGTCAACACCGAGAGCTTTAACATCACCTTCGACCGGGCCTATCTTCCCGGCAACCAGCTCAACAACACCATTCTGACTCTGACCAATCTGCTTTCCTCCACCGGCGAGGGATGGAACGATTCCATTCCCCTAGCCAAGGACGCTCCCTACGAATTCACCGAGGAAGCCAAAGTATCTCTGGCGTCTCTGCGCTCTCTTCTGGGTTTGGCCCATTACGCTACGGCGGAAAACTGCTTTCAGGCCATGATCAACCGTTACCTGCTGGAGGATTATTCCCCGAGCCAGCAGCGCACGATTATGGGGGTACGCGCCATGATGGAGCTGGCGGGATACTCCGATTCCAAACCCTACACCTTTGCGGAAAACATCTCCATGGAAACCATCACAAAGATTGAAGAATCCTCCTTTGCCCTGCCCGGCGTGGTAACCGAGGTGGTACCCATACGCCAATACGTCGCGGGCACCATTGCTCCCCACATCATCGGAACCGTTGGCCCCATCTATGCCGAGGAATGGGAACAGCTCAAGCAAAACGGCTATTCTTACGACGACAAGGTCGGCAAAAGCGGCATCGAAAAGGTCGCCGAACAAACCCTGCGCGGGCAGGACGGCGAAAAGGTCATTACCCGCAGCTCGGATGGACAGGTCGTCTCCACCCAAATCACCAAGCAGCCTCAAAACGGAAACACCGTTTTTTTAACGATAGACAAATACTTGCAGCAAAAAGCACAGGAAGCATTGGAAAAACGCATTCGTGAACTACAGGGAACCGAAGACGCTGCTTATGCCAACGCCGGGGCGGTCGTTGTTCTCAACGTCAACACCGGCGACGTGCTGGCAGCGGTCACCTATCCCTCCTACACGATGGCAACCTATCAAAACGATTATTCTTCCCTGCTTTCCGCCTCCGCAAAACCGTTGTTTAACCGTGCTCTCAGCGGCACCTACGCCCCCGGTTCCACTTTTAAACCGGCAACCGCTCTCATTGGGCTGAGCACCGGCGTCATTACTCCGTCGGACACTATCAACTGCGTGCACCGCTACACCTATTACGACGACTACCAGCCCACCTGTCTCGGACGGCATGGGCACATCAATGTCATCACGGCCATCTCCAAATCCTGCAACTATTTCTTTTACGATTTGGGCCGCCGAGTGGGCATCAACACAATGAACGAATACTGCCGGAAATTCGGCTTAGGGGTATCCACCGGCATTGAGATTTCCGAAGCGGCCGGCATCCTCGCTGGGAAGGAATACCGTAAATCCATTGGAAGCTATTGGGTGGACGGCGATACCCTGCAAGCCGCGATTGGACAATCGGACAACCTGTTTACTCCCTTGCAGATGGCCGTGTACACCAGCACTATCGCCAACAACGGCACCCGCTACAAGGCCAGCATCATCCGCAAAGTCATGAATTACGCCATGAGCGAAACCATTTCGGAAACCGAGCCAACCGTGCTTGACCAGAGCGGCATTCCACAGTCGGCCTACGACGTGGTCAAGCAGGGCATGCTCAAGGTAACCACCGAGGGTACGGCAGCGGCTTTGAACAACTATCCCATTGATATCGGCGGCAAAACCGGCACTGCTACCGTGTATGAAAAATCCGTTGAATACAACAACGCCGTTTTTATCGCTTTTGCTCCTTACGACGAGCCAGAGATCGCCGTGGCCATTGTGGGTGAAAAATGCGGTCACGGCAACGCGATGGCCCCGGTTGCTCAAGCGGTTTTTGACGCTTATTTCTTCTATCAGGGTCAAGCGTACCACGACCAGCCGGTCAACACTCTGTTGCCTTAAATCTCCTTTTTCACAACTTCACAAATTAATTTGAAAATCATGTGCCGTTTGGATGAAAACTCCTTTGACAAACGTCTCTTTTCGTGCTAAAATATGGTGATGGGATTCGTTTATTTCTCCCTGGACGGAAAGGATGTCATGCTTGTATGGGCCGGGTAATCGCGTTAGCTTCGGGAAAGGGCGGCGTGGGAAAGACCATGCTCACTGCATGTTTGGCAGAGTCACTGGTCAGGGAGGGAAAACAGGTTCTGCTGATTGATGCAAGCATCACCAATCGAGGGCTGGATTTGCTCTATCGTGCGGACGACCAAATTTTATTTGATTTGGGCGATGCGCTGAGCGGGCGTTGCCGTCCCTCTCAGACGGTGCAGAAGCTGAACGATTCTCTATCGCTCATTCCTGCTCCCCTGCGGGAAGAAACCTTCGCGTGGGAAGATTTATATCAATTTTTTCATCTCTGCGCTCAAGACTATGATGTCGTTCTGGTCGATTGTCCCTCCGGCGCAGGCCGGCAACTGGTTTCGCTGGCTCGCAGCGCGGACACGGTTTATCTAGTCGTTACTCCCGAGCTTCTCAGCGCCAGGGCTGCTTCGACACTGGCCGCCGCTTTGGCGCCTTATTCCGAGCTAGAGCAGGGCATGATTATCAATCGGCTTTATCCTGCCGCCCAGCAGGGGGATTATTCGGTCGACCAGCTCATTGATATGGTCAAGCTCCCCTGTCTTGGCGTTGTACCGCAAGATGCCCGTTTTCTCACGTTCTCGCAGTCTGGCAGAATTCCTTCGTCCGGCGCGGCTGTGAATGCCTGCGCACGCATTGCCGCCCGTCTTGGGGGGCAGCAAATTCCTTTGCCCAAAGGTCGAAAGCTGTTTGCTTGAGAATCATAAACATTCTATAGGAGGTATTGCTGTATGAATATAGCTTTATTAGCCCATGACGTCAAAAAAGAACTGATGGTACAATTTTGCATTGCTTATTGCGGCGTGCTCAGCCGTCATACGCTGTGTGCCACCGGGGCGACTGGAAAGCTGGTTTCCGAGGCTACCGGGCTTGAAATACAGCGTTATCTCAGCGGTTCTCAGGGCGGCGACCAGCAAATTGCAGCCCGCATCGGATGCGACGAGATCGACCTGCTGCTCATTTTTCACGATCCGTTGAACGCCAAGCCCTATGAGACGAATTATAGTGATCTTTTGCGCCTTTGCGACGTTCATAACATTCCAGTCGCAACCAACATCGCTACGGCGGAGGTGCTCATTCATGGACTGGAGCGCGGTGATCTCGATTGGCGTAATATCGTGAATCCTCACAACCGTTAATATCATCGCTTGGCGAGGGTAACGCGTCTACCGGCAACCAATGTTATATTTCGATTAAAAAATACAAGCAATCCCCCGCGCTGAAAGGTTCAGTGCGGGGGATTTTTCTGATTCAAAAAAGGCGATTTATCCAATGATAAATTGCTATATCATGCCGGTTGTGATGGACTTATCGTTCCATCCGCCCGCCCGGGCCGCCCATTCCCCCGGGCTTTCCGCCCCCCATTGCTCCCATACCGCCCTGGGTTTGACCGGCATTGGTTACCGTTTGAGAGAGAAGAATGGTTTGCTGCGATGACACACTCTCCACCGCTGCCGTGCCGTACCAGCCGTCCTGGCTTTGTCCACTGCTGACGCCGCCGAGCTGAAGGATCACATTTTCTCCGTGTTTCATGGAAGGCATACTGATGCAGATCCACTGAAATTGTTTTTGTGGGGCAAAGGAAGCCAAAATATTGCCATCCTCATCCGCCAAACTGACCAATGTGCCCGCGCTTTGGGCCGCCGTCCAGCCATAGGTCAGCGCGCACTGCTTGGAGGTATTCGAAGGAGAGGCTGCCATTTCCATACTGCCGGCAGCAATGAGAATCCCGCCGTCCACATTCATGGTGCTTTCATAATCAAGCGCTCCATTCCCGCCGGAGGTGGGGCCATAGACCAGCACCAAGCCATCCGACATGGTGACGCTGCCGTTGGAATCCAGACCGTCTCCCTGCGCATCCACAACGACCAACCCGCCCGAAATGTTAATCCAGATATCATCATTTTCCGAATCCGTTTGTCCCATCGGGCCGCGCCCCATTGGTTCCGTAGATTGGCCGTTGGTCGCATTGATACCGTCGTCGCTGGCGCAAATGCGCGTTTCACCTCCGGTAAGGGCAACTTGTGCTGCCTCCAAGCCCTCGTAGCTTTGGGTAATCTCGATGATTCCTCCAGATACTGTCAGACTTCCATCCGCGTGGATGCCATCGTCCCCGGAGGCAAGAGTCAGTTTTCCGCTTTGCACCAGCAGATGCCCGTTGGTATGCACAGCGTCGTCCAAAGCAGAGACACGCGCCTCTCCTCCCGCAATAGTTAGCTGTCCTGCTGCCTTGATTCCTTTTTGGCTAACGTCCGACGCAGACTGACTTTGCTGCCCAAATCCGGGCGTTTGTCCAGGAAAGCCATTATTTTCGGCATGGGGAAGTTCGGCTGCGCCTCCGCCCGTCGTGATATCCAGGCTGCCGCCCAATAAATACAATCGCCCAGCCGATTGTAGCCCGTCTCCATTACTGACAATATTCAACGAACCGCTGTGCACTACGAGAACGCCCTTGTCCGCATCCTCATTGGTGGTTTTCAACCCATTGCTTTGACATTCCACGGTAATCGAAGCGCCGTCCAGCACCAGTAAATCCCGCCCAGTAATCCCGTCGTCCGCGGCGGAAAGCCGCAGTGTTCCGCCCAGTAAAAGCAAGTCGTCCTTGCATTTCATCGCATCGCGATACCGGGCGTTGACAATGAGTTCGCCGCTGCCAAGAATGGTTAAATCATCCTTGGAATACAACGCTGCGTCCGGTTCGTCTGCGCCGTCATCCAAAGAATACGTTTCACCGTCGGTCAAGCTGTTCTGACTGCCGGACGGGAGCAATACCACGGTTTTGTCGCACTGGTCGATTCGGATGGCAGGTCCGTCCTCGCTTTGTATTTGCACACCGTTCAAAATGAGACGCACGACTGCCTTTTGGGGCGCGTCTACCACGATATTCCCCTGCCAATCGCCCTCAATTAGATAATCGCCGCCTGCTGAAATTGTTAGGGTAGAGCCTGCAATCGAAGCCCCCTGCCCCGATACTGTTCCGCTCGTTCCCGATAAGACGGTCACAACCGACTGGTCGCGGCGATAGTCCTCGTTTCGGTCGACTTCGTCATAAGTGATCAAGCTGTCTAGGGTAGGAACCGTGCCCTCCGCTGCCGCAGTGACGGAAGCGGTCGTTTTTTCAGATACAACGGATGAGAGGGAATTTCCGTTACTCTCTTGGGTTTGACAGCCCGTCGCTGCCAGCAGCAGAGCGAGGCTCACCCCCGCCGTACCAATCCAAGAATTCTTTCGCATGGCGCTCTCCCTCCTCACAACTCGTCCTTGAGCGTTTGAGCCTGGCCGCATACAATGGTCAAGTTCCCATTGCGGCAACGCAGCGCGTCAATAAATTCCTTTTCCCGCTCCGCCTTTTTCATCCGCAGCCGATAACGAAGCTCAAACATACTGCCGAGGTTGGTGGTGCGTACCCGTTCCAGCCGACAGACGCTAGTAAACTCGTCAAACAAGTCGTCAAAAACATTGGTGTAGTCCAAGCTCTCGGGAATGACAACGCGCAATTCCTTCTCCCGCGAATCCCGCTCAAGGAGAGGAATTTTGGAAAGAACCAAAAAGGCCGCGCCAATGATGACGACCATGAGTCCGGCAAAGGTGAGATATCCCATGCCGGTCGCGAGACCTATCGCCATCGCAAACACGATACTGCAAATATCGCGCGAATTTCCGGGCACAGAGCGGAACCGTACTAGGCTAAAGGTTCCCAGCACAGCCACCCCTGCTCCCAAATTGCCGTTGACCATCATAATGATGACCTGGACCAGAGCCGGAAGAATCACGAGGGAAAGGATAAAATTTTTGCTATAATCGCCGGTAAATCGGTAAATGATGGCGATTACCAGCCCGAGCAACAGGGACACGCCGGTACAGAGCAGGGCGGCTTTCAGCGACAGGCCGCCTGCGGCGGAGTCGATAATGCTGGTGAACATTGGTCATCTCTCCTTGCATTCCATGATAATAACTGAGCATATGCCTTGCCGTATTTTGAAAAAGAGGTCGGATACAGCTTCAGGTCAGACAAAATGTGGGTCAGCCAAAGCGGATAGGCATCGCACGCTTTGAGCTCCAACAGCACCTTCCCATCCTCTGCCAGAGGTCGTCCCCCTTCTTGGGACAGGGTCAGGCGTTCGGTTCGGAAGCGGATATTACGATCAAACGTAATGCGCAGTCCCGGCTCGGCAACGCCGGTATACGCCTGCCGGTCGTAAGCTAAGTAAACACGCGGTTCCGGCCGGTAATACTCGATAAAATAATCCAACTCACGAAGCACCTGCCCCTCGCGAGTCGGGCGTTTGCCGAACGCTAGATAATCCACCGCCTCCGCCAAAGATAAGGCAATACGCCGTTTGAAGACCCGGCCGTTGTACTTCTTCTTCAGCTCTAAAAAAACAACGTCCTCCGGGCCTGCACGTCCGTAACTGCGCAGCCGCATTTTTTCCTTATATGGCGGCTTGTCGATGGAACGACGTATCAATTCGTAGTCGCCGGTGTCGTAATACAGATTGCAAATGGTATACTGTGGATATTGGTCGGCTTGAATATGTTCCCGCGCCAGATCCAAAAAAAGGCGGGCTGTCTCTTCCTCAAGCCAATACTTTTTTTCTACTCGTTCCAGTCTGGTGATAATTTTTGGTTTGACTGTCATCACGCACGCCTCGCTTTCCCGTGCATCATACCGTAGAAATATGAGGAATTTTCTCCATTCTAATCAGCAGTTTGTAACGGGAATGTAAAGAAACTATGACCCTGTTATCCGGCGGCGATATCGCTTTGCTGGCGCCCAAGGAGCCCCAAACACAATTTATCACTGTAAAAAAAGCGCCGCATTGCAGTAACGCAATGCGGCCAAAGCAAGAAAATAGAATAGAGTATGAGGGAGTTGCATACATATAATATAATAAAATCCATTATTTGTAAAGTTATTTTTTGTTTCTTTACAATTTGTTTTCATTTTC
>CABQCM010000043.1 GCA_902462665.1 uncultured Oscillospiraceae bacterium
GCTATGCGTCGATAGGTGGCAGGCTGAATTTGACCATTCGCAATGTGCGTACGGCCATAAGTCATCTAAAATTGACAGGCGAAGTGACAGTCAAGCGATATGCCAAATTTCAAGTGATTACGCTGGTAAATTACGATCGGTATCAGCGTATACCGACAGGCAAAGCGGCAGACAACCGACAATCAACTGACAGTCAACTGACAATCAACCGACAACAATTAAAGAATAATAAGAATATAAGAAATAAAGAAAGAAAAGAAAAAAAGGGCGGCAGGGCCGCCGGTTTTACGATGGAGGGCTTCGCCGAATTTTTACATGGGGGAGGTGAGCAAGCATGACGCGGGAAGAAACCGTAAACGTATTGTTTAAACTCCAATGCGCCTATCCGCTGTTTTACAGCAACCGAACGCAAAACGATTTTTCCAGTGTGGCTATGGTCTGGCACGAACACATCGGCCGGTATGAAACGGAGCTTGTAGGCAGAGCGGTGGATTGGCTGATCGACAACGAAACCGAAGTCCCCACCATCGCACTGCTGAAGCGGTATATCCGAAAAGCCCAGGAACAGCTGAAGAACGAACAGGAACTGTCCAGCCAAAATCTTGAGCGTGTAAGGAGGCTGGCCAGATGAAATACGAATTCAAATCCGAAGACGCCGAGGCGCTGGCCCGGTTTTTGGGCGCGCAGACCAGGGAGAACGGGGAGGAGATGCAGTTTCTCTACTGCCCCTACTGCCACGGCGGCGAACACAAAGACAAATACACCTTTGCCTTAAACCGGCAAAACGGCAAGTTCAACTGCATGAGGGCCTCCTGCCAAAAGCAGGGGCAGTTTGTCACCCTGGCGCGGGAGATGGGCTTTGCGCTCGACTTCGGCTTTCCCAAAAAAGAATACCGCCGCCTGCCCCAGCGGGAAATCGCCCTTCGCCCCGCGGCAGAGCGCGCCCTTGCCAAACGGGGAATCGGCCCGGAGGTGTGCCGTCGGTATAAAATCACCACCCAAAAGAATAACCGGAATATTTTAGTCTTTCCTTTTTACAACGAGCGGGGCGAATTGGTGACGGTGAAATACCGCAACGCCAACTACAAAAAGGGCGTCGACAAAAACAAGGAATGGTTTGAAGCGGGCACCGAGCCCATTCTTTTCGGCATGAGCGAGGCCAGAGACTACACAAAGCCCCTGGTCATCACCGAAGGGCAGATCGACGCCTTGTCTCTGGCCGAGTGCGGCGTGCTAAACGCGGTCAGCGTCCCCAACGGCTGCGCCTCCTTTACCTGGATTGCCGCCTGCTACGACTGGGTGATGAACTTTCCGCAAATTACCGTCATGGGCGACTGCGAAAACGGCAAGCTCACCCTGCTGGACAAAATCAGCAAAAGCTTTCCCCTTCCGGTCTATTGCGTCCCGCCCGAAAGCTATTACGGGCTGAAGGACGCCAACGACATTTTGCGGCAATACGGCAAAGACGTGCTGCTGGACGCCTTTCATTCGGCGCGGGAATACATACTCCCCCACATTTGCCGGTTGGCCGATGTGGAATCGGTCGATTTTTCCACCCTGCCCCGGATTCAAAGCGGCATCCCCCAGCTGGACGACGCTCTCGGCGGCTTTTTTTACGGGCAGGTTGTTTTGCTCACCGGTCGCCGGGGCGAGGGCAAGTCTACCCTCATGGGGCAGCTCATGCTGGAGGCCATCGACCAGGGCAACCGGGTGCTGGCCTATTCGGGCGAGCTCACCGCGTCGCACTTTAAAAACTGGATCGATTTTCAGGCAGCCGGGGCCGACGGCGTGATGAACGTGGGCAGCGAAGAACGCCCCCGCTACATCCTGAAACCCGAGGTGCAGGAAAAGATCAACGACTGGTACCGGCCAAGCGCCTTTCTCTACGACAACGAGGCGGTGGAGGGCGACGAGCTTACCTCCATCCTCGACACCATCGAGAGCGCCGTCGTCCGCTACGGCATTCACATGGTCTGCATCGACAACCTCATGACGGCGATGGACATGAGCCGGGGCGACGATTTTTACCGGGCCCAAAGCGCCTTTGTGCAAAAGCTCAAGCGAATGGCGGTGCGCTACAACATTGTTGTGCTGCTGGTGGCGCACCCGCGAAAAGAACTGTCGGGCAAATTGGACAACGATTCGGTGGCCGGGTCGGGCGACATCACCAACCGGGTCGATACCGTGCTCATTTATAGCCGGGACGACACGGTAAAGGACGGCATCAGCCGCTCCACCCTGCGCCTGACCAAAAACCGTCAAAACGGCAAGCTTTTGATTGACCGGCCCATTCATCTGGTCTATTCGGAGTCTTCCAAACGCATCACCCCGCTGGACAGCCCCCGCCAAAAGCACTACGGCTGGGAAAGCCCGCCCGACTGGCAGCAGGCCCCGCTGGAAGATCTGCCGTTCTAGCGTCTTTGTCCGCCCATACCAGGAAAGCCCATACCAGGAAAGGAGAAAAACATGAATCCAAATTTTGAAGACTTTGTTCAAGCAGTCGGGGCAATGGCCGAGTCGCTCACCCTCTTTCGTAATCAGCTTGTCGAAAACGGCTTTTCCAAAGAAGAAGCGCTGGCCCTTTCCCAAACCTATTTGCAAACCATTTTAGGAGGAAAAAATGGACGAGACCACCAATAAACCCGTTCCCAAAAAGCGCAACTGGGTGCCCAACCCGCAAAAGAACTTCGGAGAAGAAAATGTAAAGCCCGGCGACAACGCCCGCTATCTGCGGTATGCGATGGTGTCGTGGGATATGCCGCCCATCGACATTTCCGACCCCCGGCAGGTAGAACAGCGAATTGTCGAGTATTTTACCTTCTGCATCGACAACGACCGCAAGCCCAATATGATCGGTATGGCAAATTGGCTGGGCGTTGATCGCGACACCGTTAAAACCTGGAAAACCGGCGAATGCCGAGGCTCTACCCATACCGCCGTGATAAGAAAAGCCATCGATATTTTGGAGGAATTGTGGGTCGACTATATGCAAAACGGCAAGGTCAACCCCGCCTCGGGCATCTTTCTGGGCAAGAATATGTTCGGGTATAAAGACCAGCAGGACGTGGTGCTCACCCCCAACAACCCGCTGGGCGACACACCCGACCAAAAACAGTTGGAGGCGACTATCCTAGAAGAATCGGAAGAATAGCAACTATCAAACGAATATGGATGGAAAAAGCATATAAAAATATCCCGTATGGCCTTGAATTTTGGCTGTACGGGATTTTCTTTTTGCTGTAGTGGTTTTTATGCTTTGAAATAAAAAATTAAAATAAAAGCAAATTTCAAGGCGTAAGAGCAAAGGATGTGTGCCGACGCAAGTGGCTTTACAAATAAAAATACCACCCAACACGGTTATACAGGTGGCGGATCATGTGTATAGCCATCCACATTAAAGAACGTGGAGAGCATAAAAAAGCCCGCTCCTATCTAATGTGCTGCTAACACAGGGAGCGGGTTTTTATTTGTCGATTAGCCTTTTGATTGCTTCGCTGGTGGAATAGCCTTTGGCCTTTTCCGCTTCGATTTTCTCAATCGTGGCGGCGTCTTCAACCTTTCGGAGATTTAAGCTGTATTGCTTATAGGTTTTAGCGTTCCAACGGGCTTTTATCTCGCTGCTTGTTTTGGTTTTTCGCTTTGGTTTTTCCTGTTCGGCTATTGACTTTACCCCCTTTTATTGGATATAATGTAAACAAGAAGGCGGCTGACCCTGCACGGTCGGCTGCTCCCAAAGATTCCGTTAAGTACTTGACTTGGGGAGCCGTTCCATTATGGGGCGGCTATTTCTTTTTTGTTATGTTAATAACTCCAAAGATAACAACGGCTAACAGATTGATAAGTGCAATCACTTCTAATACTGTCATGTTGTCACCTCCTAAGAGGAACAACCTCGCCGCCTTTCTTGATTACACATATAGTATAGTACATACTATATAGTATGTCAATTCTTTTTCACAATCTTTTTAAAATTGTTTTGCCCTGCCTCTTGGTGGGGCTTTTTGTTTGTTGTGATTATAATATATCATTTTTAAGTGATTATGTCAATGCTTATTTTCACTTTTTAGTGATTTATTTTAAGAATCGTATAGCGTCCGTTTTGTCCTACCTTTTCGGACGCAAGCGGGGGCTGATTCAGGCATACCGGCGGGGGATATTTGCCAGAATAAGGCAGATAGGTTAGTTCTGTCAGCAAATTTTTTAGAAAAAAGGCTTGACATTCTTCACTCGAAAGTGTATACTCACTGTAGAGTGAGGTGACGGAGAAATGACACAGAGGGATGCCATTGAGTTGCTACTGAAACAAGAGGGCAAAACAAAGGGATGGCTTGCCGATAAACTGGGAGTAAAGCAGAATGCGATTAGTCAGATGTTAAAGCGCGGGAATATCACGGTTGATACTCTTTATCAGATTTGCGAGATTTTAGAGTACGAGATAACGATACAGCCCAACCGAAAGCCTGGGGCGAGGCCCAGTAAGCAAATTGTGATAGAGGGGAGGGAAAGAGAAAAATGACATACGCCTACATTCGAGTATCCACAAAAGAACAGAATCTTGACCGCCAGTGGGAGGCCATCAAGAGTCTGGATGTGGATGAAGTATTTGCTGATAAGCAGAGCGGGAAAGATTTTGACAGACCTGAGTATCAAAAAATGCTCAAAAAAATAAAAAAGGACGATCTGCTCTATGTAAAGAGCATAGATCGTCTTGGAAGGAATTATGAGGAAATACAGGATCAGTGGCGAGTGCTGACGAAGGAGAAAGGCATAGACATTGTAGTGTTGGACATGCCCTTGCTGGACACACGGAGGGGAAAAGACCTGCTGGGGACATTTTTGAGTGATATTGTGTTGCAGGTACTTTCCTTTGTGGCCGAGAATGAGAGGGTCAATATCAAGCAGAGGCAGATGGAGGGGATAGCGGCAGCAAAGGAGAAGGGAGTGAAGTTTGGAAGGCCGGAGAAAGATGTGGAGTGTGTTTTGCTGGAAGGCGAAACGGTGCGGGCCGCTTGTCAGCGGTTAGGAGTAAGTAAGACATACTGGTATGAGCAAAAAAAGAAGATCGACTTGCCCTCTGCTAAAAGTACAAGCCGATCTGAAGGTCAAACACCGAAGGATGGTGCTGATACGGAGATTGTATCATGCGCTGGATGAAAAATCAAGGACTCCTAAAATTCGCCGAAAAACAAAAAAGGAGTGAACCGATGAACAATTTCAAGGTGATATATCAGATTTTGAAACGCCTGGAGGCATATCTTGATTGCGAAGAGTTTGACGTTGAGACGATAAACCCGTTTCGGCTTGGCATTACCCGTGAGCGCTGGGAGCAGATTTTGATAATGATGCAGGATAATGGGTACATCAAGGGGATCGTGGTAACGAAGAACCTGGGGGATATGAAGCGACACATCTCGGAGCCGATTTGCCCGGAGATTACGATTAAAGGTCTGGAGTACCTGGAGGAAAACAAGTTCATGCGCAAGGCGGCGAATATGCTGAAAGGCGCAGTGGATATTGTAAAGTAGGTGGCTGATATGGCAGACGAAACCGCATTGCAGAACTACTTGCTGAAATGTGAGTTGCAGTACAGGGTGGATCATGCTGACGGTGCTGGCGAATTGGAATAAAGTGGAATAAATTATGATTATTATAGCGTTGTACGGTTGCCCGCAGTGTATTGGCTACTGTGCGACTAAATACAAAAAATAAATAAACGTTTAGTGCCAAGTGCCACGGGAAACCGCTGACAGTGCCAAGTGCCTTTTATCGAAAGATAAGGGGCGCTTTTTTTTGTTAGGAGGATGCGAATGGAAATAAAAGAGCTGGTAAAGCGGGCGTTTGGGCGGGATCTAAGCGATTTTGGGGCGGCAAAGGATGCGTTTGAGGCCGTTCGCCTGCTGGAAGCGGAGGACTTTGCGCTTGCCCACCAATACAACCAAACGCTTAGAAGCCTTACGGCCAAATGCGCGCTTGCAAAAGGCAGTGCCGAATTTTTTCAGCTTAACAAAAAGACTCTGTTGTTCGACGCACCCTATGACTTTGACGTCTACTGCCGCTACATCGAATGGAATCGCGCGCCTGACAAGCGTTTTTACCTGCCCCGGCGCAAACAGCTTTATAAGGTAGCCAAAGCATTGCAGCGCCTTGCAGACAATCAATTGGATTTGTTGGCCATTAGTCTGCCTCCAGGTGTTGGCAAAACCACATTGGCAATTTTTTATTTAACTTGGCTGGCCGGGAAAGATCCGGATAAACCCATTTTGGGCGGCAGCCATTCCAATGCATTTTTACGCGGAGTGTACGACGAGTGTTTACGCATTACCGACCCCAAGGGAGAGTATTTGTGGTGCGACGTGTTCCCCAACGTGCGGGTGTGTTCTACCAACGCACAGGATATGAAAATCGACTTGGGTACGCCCAAACGCTTCACCACGCTAGAATTTTCTTCGGTTGGCTCGGGCAACGCCGGTAAGGTGCGTGCCGAGCAGATTTTATACTGCGACGATTTGGTCGACGGTATCGAAGCAGCTTTGTCCAAAGAGCGCATGGACAAGCTATGGAACTTGTATGCCACCGACCTGCGCCAGCGCAAAATCGGCGATTGCAAGGAACTACACATTGCCACCCGCTGGAGTGTGCACGATGTTATCGGTCGATTAGAACGCCAATACGATGGCAGTCGCCGTGCCGCGTTTATCCGCATTCCCGCGTTGGACGAAAACGGCCAAAGCAATTTTGACTACGGCAACCATGCAGGCTTTACCACACAGTTTTATTACGAGCAGCGCGACGTGATGGACGATGCTTCCTGGAAAGCGCTTTACATGAACGAGCCCATCGAGCGGGAGGGGCAGCTTTACAACGACGACGAGCTGCGCAAATATTTTTCTTTGCCCGAAAAAGAGCCGGATGCCGTCCTGGCCATTTGCGATACCAAAGACCGGGGTGCAGACTACGCCTTTTTGCCTGTTTTTTACCAATACGGACAGGATTATTATTTGGAAGACTGCGTTTGCGACAACAGCGCACCTGAAACAGTGGAAGCGCGCCTGTTAAACGTTTTGCTTTTTCATAAAGTGCAGATGGCCCGCTTTGAAAGCAACAGCGCGGGCGGGCGCATTGCCAGCGACATGCAAAAGCAAGTAAAGGCGCGCGGCGGACGTTGCCACATTACTACCCGGTACACCAAGGAAAACAAGGAAACGAAAATTATTGTCCATTCTCCCTGGGTAAAAGAGCATGTTTTGTTTTGTGAGGAAAAAATCAAAAAGGACAAAGAGTATCGGCGCATGTACCAGTTTTTAACCGGCTACACGATGGCGGGCAAAAACAAGCATGACGACGTGCCCGACGGCATGGCCATGTTTGCCCTCTTCGCCCAGGAGCTTTCGGGCGGCACAATTCAGGTGATGCAAAGGAAGTTTTAACAACATATTGTGCTTTCCTTGATTTAAGCATCAATATATGGTATAATTTAAAGAGATAGAAGGCAGAAGGTAGGTGTTCGCTTGAAATTGGAAATATTTTGCCCGGTTTGCGCAGAAGCCGGTATACGCCGCAAGCTGATGGAAGTGGATGATGGGGCAAAAGGCATAATTTACCCTTACTGCAAGGGCTGCAAAAAGAACATTCCTATTGATCTGCCGCTAAAAAGAAAAGATGCGCTGCACACGTCTGCATAAAGGCAAACGCAGCTTAAAAATCTTGAGAATGCCAAGTGCCGGCCCGGTGCTTCGGGCCACAAGTGCCAAGTGCTAGTAATTCGTACGGATTGCCGGCACTTTTTTTATTGGGAGGTGGGCGATTGAGCCAGGAATATACACATACAGGCTGTTCGGGCGCGTATTTTGGCCGCCGCCGGATTTATTTGACACAGGAAGAGATAAACGCGCAAAATGTAGTCTCGATTGTCAACACGCTGTTGCCCATCCACGCGCAGAATATGCAGGAAGAAGAGTATCTTTACTGGTATAGGCGGGGCATCCAGCCGGTTTTGGGCAGAACGAAGATGGTAAGGCCCGAAATCAACAATAAGGTGGTTGAAAACCATGCCGCCGAGATTGTGGCCTTTAAAAACGGGTATTTTTTAACCAAGCCCGCGTTTTACATCGCCCGGCGCGACAGCAGGGACGTAAATGAGAAAATCAAGCTCTTAAACGAAATGCTGTACCTTTGCGGCAAGCAAAACGCCGACAACGAAGTGACCGACTGGTTTCATACCGTTGGGGTGGGAACGCTCTATGTAGATCC